>NZ_JBNHER010000067.1:13303-16485 GCF_050015975.1 Dapis purpurea BLCC-M126
GTATTTATTGGTACCAGTAGATAGAATGTTAGGTTATCTTGTGTGGATGACCGTAGAAAATTAAAAGTAAAATTTCTATTATCATAGATTTATAGACAAATTATTTACAGGAATATTTTAATCACATGACTCAATCTCTAATAACTCCTACTCCAACCCCTCTGCTGGGTTTATCCTTAGCTGAGTTAACAGAGTGGGTGCAACAACAAGGACAACCTGCTTATCGAGGTAAACAACTATATCAATGGATTTATCAAAAAGGTGCTAAGTCTCTAGCAGATATCACTGTATTTTCCAAACAATGGCGTGAGGAAATTGCTAATTTTCCTATTGGTCGTTCTGTAATACATCATCGCTCTGTTGCTCCAGACGGCACAGTTAAATATTTGCTACAATTATCAGATGGTAATATAATTGAAACTGTAGGTATTCCTAGCTATAAACGCTTAACTGTTTGCGTTTCTTCTCAGGTTGGTTGCCCAATGGCGTGTGATTTTTGTGCTACTGGTAAGGGTGGCTTTACCCGTAACCTAGAACCTTATGAAATTATTGACCAGGTACTAACAGTGCAAGAAGATTTTGAGCGACGGGTTAGTCATATCGTGTTTATGGGAATGGGGGAACCTCTGCTGAATACTAAAAATGTGTTAGCTGCAGTTAGGTCTCTGAATCAAGATGTGGGTATTGGTCAACGTTCAATAACTATTTCAACTGTAGGAATTCGCGATCGCATCCGACAATTAGCTCAACATAAACTTCAATTGACTCTTGCTATTAGTCTTCATGCTTCTAATCAAAGATTGCGGGAACATTTAGTTCCGAGTGCTAAATCCTATCCTTTAAAAGATTTGATAGCAGAATGTCGTGAATATGTCAAAGTAACAAAGCGGAGAATTAGTTTTGAATATATTTTGTTAGCAGGTTTTAACGATCTACCAGATCATGCTAGAGAATTGGCGAAAAATTTGCGTGGGTATCAGTGTCATGTTAATTTAATTCCCTATAACCCTATTAGTGAAGTTGATTATCAGCGACCTACTGAGGAACAGATAAAATCTTTTGTTAATGCTCTGGAGGAACAACATATTGCAGTTAGCGTTCGTTATTCCCGTGGTTTAGAAGCTGATGCAGCCTGTGGACAATTACGGGCATCACGGGTTTAAATCAGTTATAGAACCCATTTGGTATCTATGCGATCGCCAATTATCATAACGTAAGGATTCATGTCTTAAGTCTCCTCTTTTAAGGAGGTCAAAAGCGGTCGTTTGCCGAGCAGTCCGTAGGATGGGATGGCGAGGTTTCCCGCTCTTAACAGAGCCGCTACGCTTTTCATGTCGGCTCAAGCGCCGAAACGCCATATCCAATCGATCAAGAGAAAAGAATATTCGGTATTTCAAGCCTCCGACTTCAGCGGTCGATACTGATAACTGAAATGATCTTTTCTGGAAAAGATACTAAATGGGTTCCATAATACTATGTTCGGTAAACAGTTATAATAAAAGTAGGGTTTGAGCAACAAGATAAGTATTTGATGTGCTTAAAAGCCCAACTACAAACAACTAAGTATCCTTGCTTATAAAGATACTCTAAAAACGGCGACGTTTACTTATTAATCCTAAACCTGTAACTCCGAGTAAAGCTAAAACGCTAGTTGGTTCGGGAACAGAACTTGACTCTACAACTTGTAACTTGCCAAACAAACCATCAGCTTCGTCATTAGGACCTGCTGCAAAGTAGAGATGATTTGTCTCACCCAAGCTAGCACCATTGCCAAAAATTAGTCCCCACAGTCCTTCTATTTCAATAGGATTATCTGATTCATCTGTTAGGAACCCAATCTGTTCGCGGGAAGTGCGATCATAAGCAATAATTCTTCCATCTCCAAAGTTAGCAACTAACAAACTATTACTAAATTCGCCAAAATCATCTGGTGCGATCACTACACCCCAAGGTGCATTGAGTAGATTTTCGTTAGCGTCATCAGTATCAGGTCCCCATATATTGAGTAAATTACCTTCAATATCATACTCAGCTAGTCGTCCTAAACCTACTTCTGCTAGTTCTTCACCTGGTTCATCACTCAATTTTGCATAGGCAACATACAGCGTACCATCCAGATTTTGAATATTGAAAGGAGCATATTCTTCACCAAAAGGATTCTCAAATAAAAAATTAGATGAAACGTCATTAAATTCTTTATCCCAAACATCTATCCCTGGGGATGCTAGACTAAAATCAGCAGCAAACAGGAGATTATTCTCCTCCTGAGTAGTGCCTGCCATACCTTTATAGATTGCAAAATTATCGTTATCTGGATTACCATCAGTATTTTGGGGTGCAAATTCAGAATTGTCTGCAACTACCAGATATTCAACAGGTCTGAGTATACCATCATCTGTAGTTACTTCTGTCCAAGCGGAGAGAGTTCCGCCCTCTTCTACTGCAAAAAATCGCCCTGGTCCGGTAATTTCCCCTAAATCTGGATTGTCTGGATCGAGTAACATTGTTACCTCAAAATCCGATGGATGGGAGCTAAAAAACTGCCCAGTTGGAGTGCCCGCACTTCCTGCGGGAGCATTGGGCGATGTGGGAATGGTGACAAATTCTAGATCGTCCTGAAATAAAGGTGTTCCACCAACATCTCCAACATAAGTAGTCACAGTTCCAGAATCAGCATTAGTCACCCAAAAGTGTCCGCCAAATCCAGCAGGACGGATAGCTAGACCCCAAGCATTAACAACTAATGGATCTAGGATCTGGGGATCGAAATCTGGATTGTTTGATACAAGATTCGTCTGAAAGTATGCCCCAAATGCTGGAGTTGTTACACTGCTCATAAGGGTACTAATAAGAGTTGTTTTCAAGAAATTAACAAACTTCATCTAAATATTTCCTCAAATTTTAAGGTTTATTTAATTTCATAAATTAGTCTTAATAGAAAAGACTCTTAATAAGTTAGCACAACAATTTTAAATGTAATCTAAAATATTTATAAATTTTTTCCAAGTGAAATCAAGAGGAAGTGCAAGAATAGCAACTTTTTTAAGACTAGATTTTAAACCGGCATTCCGGACCACATAAATGCTACAAAGATATTTTAACTCCCCCGGCGGGAAGTCCCGCGCTCTCCCCTTGGGGAGCGTCGTATGGGAGAGCCGGGCGTTGTCTGTGTGGTTTGCCCT
>NZ_JBNHER010000068.1:0-7842 GCF_050015975.1 Dapis purpurea BLCC-M126
GAAACCTCGCCATCCCTCGACCGCTTTTTCCTCTTGAAAGAGGAGGCTTTAAACCTGAATTATTTAATTAATCATTAATAATTAATAATTATTCGGTAAAGTTTATTCAACATTGACCATTGCCAGATGGTTTAAGAGTGAAAACCGTCACAATTAGCCGTAAAGCGGATTGCTATTATGTAACTTTGTCTTTGGAAGATAAATCAGTTCCCTTGTTAAATTCTGAAGTCAAACCTACATCAGAAAATACTCTGGGAATAGATATGGGACTGAAGAAATTTTTGGTGACAAGCTCAGGAGAATCCGTTACAATTCCTCAATATTATCGAAAATCTCAGAAACGATTAAAGACTCTACAAAAACGTTTATCTAAGAAGAAAAAAGGTAGTCAAAGATGGTTAAAAGCCGTCAAAGCAGTAGCCAAACAACATAAAAAGGTAGCTGATAAACGGAAAGATTTTCATTTTAAAACAGCCAATGAATTATTATCAAAAGCTGATGTTATTGCCCACGAAAATTTAAATATTAAAGGGCTGGCAAAAAGCAAATTGAGTAAGTCAATTAACGATGCTGGATGGGGACAATTTCTGACTATTTTGACTGTCAAAGCTGGGAATGCTGGACAAAAAACTATAGCGGTGAATCCTCAAAATACTAGCCAAGATTGCTCAATTTGTGGAGAAAAAGTTCCTAAAGAATTATCCCAAAGAATTCATTCTTGTCCGCATTGTGGTATTGTTATCGACCGCGATGTAAATGCAGCGATAAATATAAAAAATAGAGCGGCAGGGCATTCCGTTCTTAAAGCTCGTGGAGTCCGATGCAATAGCAGGACTGTGAAGCGAGAAGCCCACACTATAGCGTCAGCTTAGTGTGGGAGTATGTCACCTAACTGTTAATTTCAATGGATATAATGGCTCTTTGCCGTTCAATTGCCAAATCCTAAATACTAATACAACAGCTACAGTTAACCACACACAAGAAGGAGCTAAAATCATTCCAGCTATAGGATTAGTTTGCCAGTAAAATATAGTAACTATTAATGCAGATAACCAAGGACCGAAAATAACTACAGGAACAGCAGCACCTAATCTTTGTTCTACAGTAAAGATAGTATTCCAAGTATCTCCTAAAGCAAGATGTACTGCAAAAGCGATTAAAGGAAGCACTAAAAATTGTTGATTCATCTGCTGCCAAACTAATAGAGAAGAGATAACTCGTAAAACTGCAATTGTCATCCAAACTATGGGAAAAGCTAAAGGTGGAGGTGCCCATTTTGGTCTGACAATACTATCATAAGTTTTGCTGGTACGGGTATTGTCTAAGGGCGAAAAAATTCGGGAACGAATACTCAATAATGTAAAAAATAGTCCGGCAAATACGGTGCTTAACCAATTGGGTAAAGAGGGGGAATTATCAATTAAAATTACTAATTTTTCCATTCCCCAGAAAGCGAGAATAATTATTCCTATTTGCAGAATGGTTCCTAATTTATAAATTGAAAGGGCTTTTAAATCTAGCTCTTTTGTAGAAACGATTTTTCTTTCTAGAGACTGATTTTTATCTTCAGTTTTCACCCCCATTACTGTATTAACAATCTGTTCAACTGTTCCACTATCATTTGATTGAGTCATAATTAGAATACTCAGAAAATTATCAATTTATATTATGTCTGGTTGAATAGTTATAATTAAAGCTCGTAGTAGGGCTTTAGCCCGAGCAATTTGAGGAGCTAAAGTCCTATTACAAACAAAAACTTTTTTATCACTGATTATCCGGACATAATATTACATATTAACTTGAGTAGGGACGTTCTATGAAACATACCTACAAAGGTTGGATATAGAATCTGCTTGAAAAGTTTTCCGCAGCGATGATAGGAAGCAATCTCGCGCAACCCCTAATATTGCTTCCTTCGACTCCGTTTCAATTGCAATGACTATAATAACTAATCATCCGGATTTGATATGAGAAAGAATTGATTAATTTCTGGAACTTAAACAGTAAAAATTAGTCCTCAGTCGAATCTGATACTGGAGACCTATTTTTTCGATCAAGATTCAATTGTTGGCCAGTGGGAGCATCTTGCTCCTCTGTATAAGCGATCGCTCAAATTATCAACACTTGTGGTAGAAAAGGCTCGTAGTTGGGCTTTAGCCCCTTACATTCATCGGGCTAAAGCCCAACTACAAACAACAACAAAGAAGCAATCTCAAGGTTTTTGAGATTGCTTCCCTTCAGTCACAATTGACTTATATTCAACTGGACATGATATAATACCACTATTTACCAAGTTTGCTTTCTTATTCCTCTAGTCATTCTGAAATCATTCAGAAGATATGTTCATCATTATTCTATTCAAGTAGTTAACCCTGATAAGTGCTGTGGAGTTGAAGTTGAATTGAATAACGGATTAGAGGTGGAAGCGATGGAAGTTCCCTAATATTGGGAGAATGGAATGCTAATGTTTGCATCATTTGCGTGGTAAAGATGAGAGTCAATTACTTATTTTTGCGCTTTAATGCACCCATTCCAGTTCCCAATAAACCGAGAGTTAGAAGACTCATTGTTGCAGGTTCGGGAGTGCTCTCACTCAGATAACCACCAGCTACTTCTGTCTCAATAAGGTCAATGTTGATATCACCATGGTATGTCCTTACATCATTCCCTTTGACTTCACCCTGTTCATCTGTTATATAAAACCACTGAGACAAACCCATGTTTACATTCTTACCGCTAGCTCCTTTACCAAATTGGGTTATGTGTTGAGTACTTTTATTCCTGATAGAGAATACCTCTTGGTCTTCACCTTCATACCAATCTCCGACCTCAGTTAATGTAGACTTACTACTATCAATGTTGTAATATTCCCAAGTATTAAAATCAACGACAGTATTATAGGGATTATTCCGATTCAATTCTAGTTTGCGCGTATTATGTCCGGGTTTATGATTAAACCAAATATCAAAGTCCAATTTTTTATCTGCATATACCTCTGAGACAATTGTGCCCGAGAAATTAATAGTATCATTGTCGTATAGGTTCAATTCAGCATCACCATCTAAAACAAAATCGTCGTTACCACCTCCTGAGAATAGTGTAGGTAGCCAGAAAGCGTGGTTATGAGGATTACTACCATAATATGCACTGTGATATTCATCTGAAACAGCTTCATCTGCTAGGTAAGTATTTACAATGTTGGCTGCTGCTGCTTCTTTTGCCTGACCTAATGTACCTAAAGCGATGGAACCTAAAACGAATGCGCTAGTTAAGAATTTAGTTGTTTTCATTGGTTGTGTGTGTGTGTTTGTTTTTTGTCTCATTAACCCTAATATAACCAGCGCAGATAGGCGAATAGGTGAAGAAACGGTAAAGATTTACATGAATTTGAAAGAGGCTTAAGAGATAACATCTTAACCATTACTCTGCTTAACTTTCATCGTTTTATGGGAAAGCATATTTATTAGTTAGTCAGTAGATACAACTACAACTCATCACGTTTTTGACTAAAAAATAGCCTTATTTTCGTTGATTTATGACCCAGATAATGTCTGATGGACAAAAAAAATATACCAATATTCCTGGAATTATTATGTTAAATCCGGTTTATACAGGGTCTCTATTAGGATAGTCAAGCCAACCTTAATACCAGAATAAATAAGGATTTTAGCAATAAGTAAAAAGTGCTATTTTATGGCGGATTTTATATAAAAAACAAAATTTTTATTAATCTCAAATTCTAAAAATCGGCAGGTAAAATAAGTGCTATCACTTACGTTATTTCTGGTAGAAACATATCAATGTCAGTGCGTTTGCTGACTTATTTCTAGAGCTAGTGCAACAAAGTCGAAGAAGCGATGGTAAATTCTCAGACTTTGCTGGACATTATAGATATTTCTTACCGAAGTCATTGCCACTGGAACGAACTGCAAGGAAGCAATATCATGTTTGGATAATCACTTGTAATAAAGTATATGGTTTGTAGTAGGGCTTCAGCCCTATCTACAGTTCGGGCTGAAGCCCTACTACGAACTGTCTCAAACCCTAGTTTTTCGTACCTCATGCGTAATATCATGTCCGGTTGAATAGTTATAAATAAATGAGGGAGGAGTCAGGAGTCAGGAGTCAGGAGGGAAGAGAGGAGAAAGAAAGTATAAAAATCAGAAAGTTTTTTTATCACTAATTATCTGGACATGATATAAGTGCTGATTTAATGTTGATGTAATTAAGCCCGAAAAATAAACCCGCCCTTTCTATTGCCAAATTTCAGGCGTGTCACACCACTAATGGACTATAAATTTAACTTCTGATATCAAATCCGGTTAATTGCACATAGAATCTGGTCATAGGATATATCTTGATAATTTTTTCAATTACTTTAATAGATATCTCGCTAAATTCCCCACTGGAGAGTGGTTAGGGGTTGATCTCCATCTCCCCATCTCCCCATCCCCCCATCTCCCCATCTCCCCATCTCCCCATCTCCCCATCTCCCCATCTCCCCATCCCCCCATCCCCCCAACCATATAATAAGTATTCAACTGGATTTGATATGATATGGCATCAGGCTGAAAAATCGTCATTGCGACGATAGGAAGCAATCTCGCGCAACCCCTGAGATTGCTTCCTTCCACTCAGTTCCAGTCGCAATGACTTACAATAACTAATCATCCGGATTCTCTATAACTTTTGACTTTTGACTTCTGACTTCTGACTTCTATCAACGTGGCCAATAAATTCCAGCAGTAGCAGCAAGATAACGAGCTACAGCACCTGCTCCATAACGGTTAAGATGACTCGGATCGAAGAAATATTTATTTTTGGCTAGTTGGGGTTGATACAAATTAAAATTCAGGAACTTAAAACCATTTTCTCTTGCCCGACGTTGCATCCATCCATGAAATTCTTGTTCGGCAGACCAACGTACAGAGTCTAAATAACTATCAGATAGAGGTAAATTAACAAAAACTAAAGGAATATTTCGAGATTTAGTAAAATTAACAACAGAATTTAAAGCTGTCGCCTGAGTACCTCCAAGATAAAAACGTGCATAGTCCCCATCGTAAAGCCCTGCCACATAAGGTTTTCTTTGATAATAATAGGAAGGGTTAAACTGGCCATCTACTGGAAGAAACCCATTAGCATCAATGGCATCAGCAGCATTGGCGATCGCTACGGTTTGTATAGGTTGAGTGGAGTATTGGGTATTGGGGGTTGAGTTTGAGGAACTTTGCTTTATGGGTTTATAGGAATATTTTGTATATTTAGTTGGTTTAGTAGTGCTATAGTTAACCTCTATTGTCTCCCCAGGAAAGTTGCGAGTAGGTGAAAAGATATTCAAAGGTTTGGGAAACTTATAACAGGTAGAAGGAAAGTTAGACTGAGCTTGAGGTAACTGGGGACGAATGCCGGAAAGTAGTAATCTTTTTCCCTCAGAAGCAACAATAGAATTATAAGTTCGATCAACTCGCCCACTATTAAATGCTCGTACTCCATCTGCCCAGATAATTAATTTTGGCAGTTGGTTAGAATTTAAAAGTTGCCGCAGTTGAAAGTCTACTACTTGAGCAGTAGCACCATTAATACCAAAGTTAAAAATATTTAACTGAGGATAACCTTTATTAACTAAATATCGTTGTAATTTTTGAGGATCGACTCCATATAAAGCGCGGGAACTCCCCACAATTAAAATATCTGGCGTACCTACAGTTGCAACGTAAGACAGATAAAGTTTTAACTGAGTATCAAGAATATTACTATTGAAAGAAACAGGGTTAAACTGAGAGGGAGCTGAAGCAGCTTGTTGTTGAGAGTAAGCTAGGTTTCTCATATATTCAGTAACCTTTTTCTCAGCAAAAGCACGTCTGGGGTTCCCTGGCGGTACCGCTTGCATCCAAGCTACTGCCTGTACCCACTCTTGTGCTACTCTATCCCACTGTTGTTTAGTTCTAGCAGACTGAGCTAAATTTGCAGCTTTTGTAGCAAACCTAACTGCTTGACTAAAAGGATCAATACTAGCACATTGAGTAGAATTGGAATTTTGAGAAACGAGAGAAATTTGAGAGTTATTTTCTTTGTCTGAAGTTAAATCACAATTATTAATTGGGATATAATTTTTCTCTGAGGTAGGAGATATTTGGCTTTTAAATTGTTGAGTGGGTATACATCCAACAGTTAGGGTGAGTAAAGTTATGGTTACTGTAAAACGTCGTAGTAAATTAGAATTCCATCTACTACTCTTAAATTGATTTTCTATATTTTCTTGCCACCTATATTCAGGAGTGGCATCGGATGAATGGGTTTTAGTCACCGAGACTCCCCTCCAAATCTACATATAATATTTGTGGTAGATTATAGTACCTTTCACTACGGACTAACCACTGGTTAGGAAGTCAGAAGTCAGAAGTCAGAAGTCAGAAGTTAAAATTTATTACCGAAAAATTAAGTTATAAAGCCTATCCATTAATGTAGAAAAAGCGGTCGTTTGGAGTAGCAATTTTATAACTCCATAACCAACCAATAAGATTAGCATGAGGTTCGGCGTGGGGTTCAAATCTTAATAGTGAAGCTATATAAACTTTTCCTTCAATAAGTTGGGTTTTTTTCAGGTGTGGCATAGCACTATAGCGTCGCTCAAATTCTAAGGAGGTAAGGCTATCTCCATTTTCTAGGGGAGGAAGAGAAATGGTCTTTTTTTCTCTAGGTTGAATTTTGTCATTTTTGCCTCATTTTATTAAGTAGGGGAGTGGGGAGTAGGGGAGAAGTTATATCAAGTCTAGTAACATTATTACCGAAATATTGTGGTTTAAATCCTCTCCTTTTAAGGGGATAATAAATAACAATTTTCCTGTTCGTCAATCCTCTTCTTTTCAAGCAGAGGTAATTCTCAATTCTCAATTGTTGAATACTACTATATTGTATATAGCAATTCCCATGCTTGTGAGGTACAAAATTATTTGGTTTTAGGGAATAGGGAATAGAATACAACATCAAGATATATGTACCTCATTAAACTGAGAAACGTTATATTGTTAAATTGTTAAAAAGTTACTGTATTTTTTTCTCTAGGTGAAATTTTATCATTTTTTTCTTCTAGTAATTATTGTTAGCATTTAGCGCTTGCTGATTAACTCTCAAAACATTTACAAATATAAAGTCTAGCTTGTTTAGGTCGAAAAAATTGCCAGCTTTTAAGTCTATAAAGCTGCAAAAATTTAGCATTTTAGGCAAACAAAGGAAAAATCAAGGAACAATTATTAGTGCTAGCTCCTCTATAAATTCCCATTTATTCTGATTCCTGACTCCTAAAACCCTATTTAGTTTAACTTTAATTTTAGCGTTTTTGAATTATGCACAATAACCAACTAATAATTATTTTTTTATCAATAATTGTATTAGTTTCTGTAACACTGAATCTCCTATTATTTTACATTGCTAAAAATTATTATTTACGATTAAACTCTCAGACATTAGACCCTTTAGGTATCAATTATTATCCTCTTGATACTCATCAAAATCAGACTCTAAATTCTTATCATAAAAAGGTTGTTTTTTTTGGAGATTCTCGTGCTTTATCTTGGAATTCACCAGCATATTTTGAGAATTTTAATTTTCTCAATCGGGGAATTAGTGGTCAAACTACAGTACAAGTTTTAGGGAGGTTCAATCAACATATCAAATCTTTATTACCCAATTATTAATTATTAATAATTAATAATTAAATAATTCTGGTTTAAAGCCTCCCCTTGGATAGGGGAAAAAGCGGTTGAGGGATGCCGAGGTTTCCTCGGCATATCCAATCGACCAAGAGAGCGGTCGTTTGCGGAGCATTCCGAAGGATGG
>NZ_JBNHER010000069.1:0-14859 GCF_050015975.1 Dapis purpurea BLCC-M126
ATGCTAATTGGCAAATATTATCTGCTGAAGATTATCAAGCAAAAGTGAGTTTATTCAACTAATCAGATTTGGCATTGCGCACTTGGTTGGTTTTTATCACTTTGATCGGATTCCTGTGGACTGGAATTGCGTGTCTTCTGCCTACTGTTCGTGCCATTGGACTCCTAGTAGCCTTTAGTTTTTGGTTTCCCAGATGGTATTGGAACCGATCTTAAGTTAATTGTTCAACAAACACAATCGTCATTACAGCAAGAAAGGTCATCTAAGAACAAACCTTGTCGGCGATAGGCTTCCAATGGAGTAGTATCGATTCCCAGACGTTGAGCGATCGCATTTCCTACCACAGCAAATCGCTGCCGAAATTTATAAATGAAACAAAAAATTAGATTGCCGTGACGCACTGAAGGACCGACTACAAATAATCCTGGAGTTACGGTGGACTCATCTTCTTGAGTCAGGGCTGCATAGCCATTTGACCAGTCAAATAGAGGTGCGATTTGTTCTAAACTGCTATTAAACCCCGTACAGAGAATTGGTTGTGTAGAACTAAACCACTGTTCGTACTCGCTCTCCACCACGTATCCTTTTTTTACTGCTTTGACTGCTTCAATGTGCTTGTCTCCAATTAGTTCTATCCGACCCATAGAATAAGCTACTTCTAAACGTTTTAGGGTATAAGGAGACAGAGAAACACTAGGATCAGGGTCTAAGTTTAACCAACTACTCTTGCGATCAATTAACTTGACTTTTTTCCCTAATGCTGCCAAATATGACGCTGCATCTACACCGCTTTCATAGCCTCCGATAACTACAAAATCGTCCCCTTCCAGGTCTCTCCAAGAACCTATTTGGGAATTATGGATACACAATTCTGCCCCTGGAAAAGGATTAAGATTGGGATATTGATACTCTCCTGCTGCCCAAATAACAAACTGCGATCTCAGCGAAGCTGAGGCACTGCGTGAACGCAACTCGCCTTTAGAAGTTTCCAAGACAAAGCCTTTGCCTTGAGGTAAAGCTGCAATAGTTTTCACATCTGTCTCGGTTTTTATAGGTAGTTGAAAATACTCTGCTATAGTCTCCAAATATATGGCATATTCTTTCCCTGAAAGATGTTCCTTTCTAAAACTGAGGGCAGGAGAAGTATTTAAAACTATTGCGTTGAGGTCCAGCAATCCAAAACCATGACCGGGAAACGACGGCGTAATGAATTTCATTTCTTCTGGCCAACGGCTAAAAGAAGCCCCTATTTGATGTCGTTCCAAAATGACAAAGTTTTCAATTCCTAAATCTTTTAAGACTACGCCACAACCAATTCCAGCAGCCCCAGCTCCCACAATTACAACTTCAAAATGATCGTTAGTTTTGTTCACCAGCAGACAATCTCGAATAGATACTTTATGATAATGATAATCATTCTATAAAAAAAAAGCTAGCTTTCTAACAAACAATATTGGTGAGACAATGGTAAACTATAATTGATATCCTCCCATCACTAAACTGCTTACGTCCCTATAGGGCGTTGCGAGAGCAAATGGACAAAAAACAACGCGCTCTCGTATAATTAGAATAATCATATCTATTACTCCAGAACTGAACTAAGCGTATAAGTTAACTTATACGTTTAGTTGGGGCTAACTGAGCGTATAATTAGACAAAAAAGCCTCACGGGGTGACAAGCACCTCAAAACTATTGTGAGACAAGGGATTATATCATGTCCGGTTGAATAGTTATAATTAAAGTTCGTAGAATAGCTCTCAGCCCTAAGTATATATCGGGCTGAGAGCTATTCTACAAACAAAAACTTTTTTATCACTGATTATCCGGACATGATATTAAAGGACATTTCTTTTGAGAATGACTCGCTCAAAGTACCCCAGAATAACTGGCGTGGTAAATCCATTTTTGTGTTTCAATTTCTACAGTGACAATCCAACCAGAAGCCGATCCCCCTGTGCAACCTTCCATAGTTTTCAATCCCATACAGCCATCTCCCCAAGTATGTTTTTTATAATCGACAATCTTACACCGGTTTTCATATGAATAAACCACAATGATACTAACTCCTAACTCCTGACTCCTGACTCCTGACTCCTGACTCCTAATAATCAGTTTAGTGGTCTACTCAACTGAAAAGCGCTGTAAGTGCCTCCATCCCTAGAGCAGGTATTTCGGAGACATCTTCCAGCACAAAATCAGCAAGTATTTCTGGCAAAATGTTATTTGATTCTTCTTTAGAATTCACTGAACCTCCAAAACTTTGCTTAATTTATGATGGTTATTTGACCGTAGCAACTCCCGCTTGGCACTTTCATTGATGCTTAGAAAAAAATTTAGGAAGACTTCACTGTAAGCCACCAATAGAATTAAGAGAAAAATGTCTTTTACTGGCAAAATTTTATCATCGCTTAAACCCTGAAGGGGTGGCAAAAAGTTGGGGGATTCAATTTTGGAATGGGGGGGGAGAAAAGTTAATGACTATATTTTTGCCGAATCCATTTTTAGGGGAAGATGAGGATTATTTGCCTGAGAAAAAATAGGAATCAAGATTTATGAATAATCAAATTGCAGTTGATTCGCCAGAAAATTATAATGTTTGGAGCCATGCTGAAAAAGCAATGTCTCATTCTCGTCTGTGGCAATTTTTCTTAATTACTATTGGCAGTGCTAGTAGTATTATTTATCCTCACATTCCCTTAGTAGGTTTTGCTGCTATTAGTGGGGTGACACTTAATAGAAAATAGGCGATAATTTACTCAGTAATAATTTGGTTAATTAATCAATTTTATGGTTTTACTCTCCGTCAATATCCCCAGACTTTAGAATCTTTGACTTGGGGATTAGTGATGGGTTTAGGAACATTATTAGTAACAATTCTGGCTACTCTTAAGCCTAAATTTATTGAGGATAAAATATGGAGGTATTATTTATGGTTGACTGCTAGTTTAGTTATAGGATATGTCTTGTTTGAAGGGATAATATTGTTGACTGCTACCTTAATGGTGGGAGACAGTCATGGTTTAACAGTAGCTATTTTGGGGAGGATTTTTATTAAGAATATAGTCTGGGCGATCGCTCTAACTTTTATCCACAGTTTGTTGATTTGGAATGGGATTAAATTCTCTAAAAGAGTGGAACGGAGTTCTTTCGCCCCTACTTAAGAAAATTTGACAAACAGCCTCTAAAGAGACTGTTGATATTTGAGCAAAAGTTCAGGGATATAATCATAACCATCCACTCCAATAACTGGTAAAATTTCTGAACGTTTCCGACCTAAAATCTCATTAAAATCTTCTCCCAATTGACCTTTCAAGACAACCATTAACCCAGCTGTTTGTCGCCATTCATTAGCTCCAATTTGCTCTAAAAGATACATACCCAAACAACCAGCAAAAACAGCTTTCTCGAAATTTTGTAAATTATAGTAAGCCTGTGCAAGATAAGCCAAATTCAAACCTTGCAAATATAAATCCCCAGAATATTGAGCAGCTTGCCAACCCCCAGCTAAATATAACAGGGCATCTTCAGGTTTTTCTAATACCATAAATGCAATTCCTAGACTACTAAAACAAAGAGACTTACTCTGACCATCCCCTAAATTTTCTGACAATTTCAAACCCTGTTGTAGATAATTAATCGCACTTTCATAAACCTCCGTTTCCATTACTTCTTGTTGTCTAGCTTGGAAAACTTCACTAAAACCAAAGTTAGCTAAAGCATTAGCTTCCCCTCTTTTATCACCTACTTGTCGGGAAAACATTAACGCCCTCTGACTATAATTAATTGCCTCACTATAATCCTTCATCGCTACAGAAGTCCGACTCAAATGATTCAAATTAGCAATTTCACAGGATTTATCCTCCGTTTCTTGGGCAATCTCCAAAGCTTTTTTATGAAATTCCATCGCCTTTAAATATTGCCCTAAAGTCTGCTGAGAATAACCTAATAAAGTTAAAATTCTTCCCTTAGCTTGCGTACCTTGAATTCTTTGCAAAGGTTCATCTAAATAACTCAAAGCATTCTGTAAATATTCTCCAGAAAAAGAAGCAAAAATTCCACCATAGAGAGGAAAATATTCTCGTTGAGAAAAAGCACGAAGAATTTGCAACGTCACCTGAAAACAAGAATTACTTAAACTAGGTCTAGCCTGAAAACCATCAGCTAACTGACACCAAATAGCAGCAAAAGTCAAAAAAGTAGAAATAGATAATTTTGCCCCTACCTTCGCATCATAAATTAACTTATCAAACCATTCTACTAATCCCCTTTGTAAACATTGTAAAATTACTGACAACTCAACTAATTCGCTTGCTTCAATACTAGCTTTGCCAGCAAATTCTACAATAGATTTTTCCAAAGCAATACTATTAAATAAACCTTCTGGAAAAGAGCTATTTACTTGTTTTGACCATAATACCCAAGGTCCCCTCTGTTCGGGAGTCCCACCAAATCCTATTTGCCCCCGACTTTGGTCATATATCCAACTCACCAAATAAGGTTGTAGTCGTTGCCAAGCTTCCAAACCTTTAGTAATACCAGTGGTAAACTGCTGCAAATCTTTTTTCAGTTCTGGGTCAGTAGTTTGGAGTTGTTGGTCTTGTAGAGTTTGGCCAAGTTTCTGTAATTGGTTAAGGGTAAGGGGTTGTTTTTGATTTGGGTCAATAGCATTAAGTAAACTGGTCAGACGTTCCCTAGTTTCCGTATTAATAATTTGCTGTACAGATGTAGCGATCGCCTCTTGAGTTTGATTTTGTTTTTCCCATCTTTCCCATTCTCCTTGAATAGTTTTTAATGCTCGTAAACGACGATTAGCTTTTGCTTGTTTTAACTCATCGGTTTCTGTATCTACCTGATTTTTAATAGTTTGGAAACGTTCATCAAAACAACGTTCAAATATTTCTCCTGTACCACTGCTAATTTCTTTAACTAGCATTTGATATACTTGTTCTTTGGAACGAATTTTACCTTGGAGAGTAATTTCTATAATATGGTCAATTAGATTTAGATAGCGTTCTTGCCAAGAAATAGATTCTGTCATTTCAATTATCAGTTATCAGTTATCAGTTATCAGTACCTTCTACTGAATGAGGAGTTTTATACCATTTTGAAAAAGTAATTCTCTACTTAAAAGCTGTGAAAAAATAACCATCAAAAGAACAAAAGTTACTAAATATCCAGCATTCAATCCAGAAAATAATATTTAACAATATTAAGTCCAACTATAGCAAAGTTTTTGGTAATTGGTATTAGTCAACATCTCCATATTATTTATTAATTATTCAACCAATGTACAATGGCTTACTAACTAATCAAGGTAACTTATCAATTTATCACTATAAACATATTTTCAAACATTTCATTAATTATATCTTCCATATTATCTGCATTTACATAATTAGGACCTCTAACAAATTCTTGTAATGTAATTTTCTTATTTTTAAAATCCTTAACAAAATCACGCAACTTTTTCAAAGACATTAGCTCAAACTCTACTTCTTCTAGCATAATCTCCATTAAATCTTCTCCTTTGCGCCTTGCTTTCCGATATTGTTTAACCATATTACCTTGAGGAGTATTTTTGACCTCTCGTAATTCAGCTTTAACTTGTTGATATTGTTGAGATAACAATTCAATTTCTCTCCCTAAACGCTCACATTCTTTTTCTCTATCATTTTGGTAAAATTTCACTGTTTCTTGATTTTTCTCCCGTTCAATCTCTAGCAACCTAGCCAGATCGCCACTTTGATAAGCAATATTAATTTCTTTCATTATTTCAGTATAGAGAATACGAGTTTCATCTTCCTTCGCTTTATCAGGATGAAATTTATCAGCTAATTTTAAAAAAATTTTTCTTAAATCTCTACTTGGACGTGGTTGAGAAATATCTCGTTGTTCATAGAATTTAGAGTGATTTTTATCATCATAATCATCCTCTCTAAAAAAGTCTTTCTCAGTTGAATCTTCCGAATTATCTCTAACATCATCTTGAAAATTTGCTGATGATGATTGAGAAAAATAGTCCGGTCTTAGAGAAATTTTCCCTGTTAATTGTAGAGTTCGATAAATATCTATAACTTCTTGTCTTTGACGTTTTCCTAAACGTTTCTTACTTAGAATTTTTTCAAAGAGAGTATGAATTTCTCGATCCAAGCTATTAATTTTTTCACCAAACGGTCTACTTTTATTAAACATTTCTTGAGTCAAGGTTTGTATCTGTTGAGTAAGGTTAGATAATTCAGTTTTTTTACGCTTGATTTGGGTCAGAAGTTTTTTGTGTTTTTCGTTGAGAGCATCAATTCTAGCATTAACAGAATAAAATGATAGAGCATTTTTTTCTGATAGAGGATTATAGGTAGCTGTTTTTTTAGTTGTTTTTGGCATAATAAATGTTTTGATTATTATCTTGGCAATTGAATCTTTTATAGTTTATCGTGATTTACTAAATGTGTCACCTTAGTCAAAATTAATCTCATATTTAAAGCAGTTGTCTCCCATTTCTTTCTAGATGTAAAAAGCTGAAGATAAAACTTTTCTATTACCAAATTACCAAAATATCGTATCAGGAGTTTCTACCAAATCATTTTTTGTCTTTTTTTATTCTTGATTTCTTCCTAATTACTAATAATATTTCTCACAAAAATTTATTAATTTAGCATTATTTATACAGCAATAACACAAAAAAAACAGGGGATGCCAATCCCCTGTAGCCAACAGATTTACCAACAATATGCTTGTTATTCTTCAGTAGTATTTACATTAACTTTTACAGATTGTACAGCTATCATTTTTTCGGCTTTGACTTCAGCTACCAAGTCTTCTAACATTTCTCCAGTTTCAGTTAAAGCAGCTTTGCTTTTTTCATAAAGTCTTATCCCACCTTTAAGAGTTGCCTTCGCAACTGGTTTAAGTACAGGAACTAATATAGGTGCTATTGCTACAGCACCCAAACTAAAGGCTACTGTGGATAGATTTGTGTGTTTGACTGTTTCTAGTATATTTGACATGATCAATCTCCTTTTACCTACATTAAGTGATGAGTATTTCCAGTAATGCTTCTTTAAGTTATGCTACTTGAGTTGATTGTGAAGATTCTGAAGTAGTTAAGTTAGCTTCTTCAACTAACTTAGCTAGATACGGAAGCATATCTAGATGAGGTTCATGGGCGATCGCCACTGAAGTTGCCGAAGAGTTAATTCGGACATTTGTCACTCCATCAGTGCTTAAAATTAATTGTTCTAGTCTCTGGGCATAGTCTACATCATTACCAACCTGCGGTACTCGCAACCTTACTCGTCCTAGGGTAGAGTGAAGCACTTGAAATGATGGTGCAACAGTAGGAGTTAAATTTTTATCTGTTGTTAACTCCTCCAACTGTACTTTTAGCTGTTTCATTATCCCTCTAGTCAACTTTGATGTCATTAGAGAAATTGGTAAACTTCGCCAACCGAAAATCCTCAACTTTTGGTTAACCAGCATACAAGCAATCATAGGAACTAGAGAATCTATTAAATCTGCTCCCACTGTCACCGCAGTATTTATCGTACCTGGTGATTTATTTTCTACTACTTCTGTAGTTGGTGATGTCAAAGTGGGGGACTGAGAATTAATATTTAAACTCTCTAATATTTCCCACAAATGAGACAAAGGCATAGTGCTGACATCAAAACTCGCAACCATACTACCGGTGCAATTATTTAGTTTCACCTCGTAGATACCTTCATGCTGCTGTAGTTGTTTAGCTATTGCTTTTAAGGTAGGAATATCAATATTTTTACTACAAGCCTTTAAACGCACACGGCCTGGAGTTTGATGTACTACTTCCATTGGAATATCTTGTGGTGTGGTTTTGTTGGCCATTTTATTTTCTTCCTTCCCCTGATGTCAGATAGCTATCTATCCGTATTTATAAGTACTGATTATTTAGCCTAGCGAATTGTGTGTTCAAAAGAAGTTAAATGTTGCTTCATTTATTTATATTTGTATCTTAATACCCTTATCTAAAAAAAGCAACCCTTGTTACAGTTATTTATATTTTGCTCATAATAAAAATTTACTATTAATCTAGAAAACCTTGATTTAAAAGAATCTTCTAAGGTTTATAAGAGTAATATCAAATAATAAAAATAATTCTCTACTTGATTAATCTATTGAAAAGAGTCGAATCTGAGAATTCCTTTATTTTTAGCTAAGTATTTATTCTCAAACAACTTAAATAATATATTACATAAGAAATCTTAAACAGTGATCATTGCGACCAGGGAAGCAATCTCGAAAACCTGGGACTTGCTGTCCTAACGCTGCTATGGGGAAGTCATGTATTCAAAAGCCATGCATCAAGTGTGTAATTCTGAAGTCTCCATTTCCTTCAGAATTACACACAAATAGAATTTAAGATGAACTCAAGACAATCAATACTTTTGATTGGGCAAGCTTTTAGAATAGAGAGAAGAAAAAATTTTCCTTTTAGTCAATCCTCTTCTTAAAAAGAAGAGGTAATTGTTAACTGCTGAACTCAAGTCGATTAAGTAATTTAATAATCAGTATTTTAACTTAAATACTTTAGCTTAGTATTGTCAAAAAGACTTATAACAACTACTTATTTAGAAGAGGGTTGGGTTAAGAGGCGATATAGCTGCCGCTAGACTCTGCCTTTCATGTCGCGCAGCGAAACGTTCTTTTATCATATTTATCAGAAAAAAGTCTTTATCTTGATCCCATACCCTATTAATCCTACAATTCTAGCCTGTTTTCTTAATTTTATTTGGAATCCAGCTTAATACCATATAAATTAGTCCCAGGTAAATTGTAGCTGTCAGTAAAATGTAGAAGCAATCAAAGTTAATCATTATGGACACCCCCTAGCTGTAATTTTATTTTTACTCCCTACACTTTTATTATTGCTTGAATTTGAGATAGTGGCATCCCCTAATTTGGTATATCAATACGGTGAAAACCGGATTAGCCAGTTAGGTTAATTGGATGCAATTGCGCATCTGTACTTGTATCCTCTAAAATTAAATATAACCTAAATAACCAATATTAATTAGTGATTATTATCACGATTTATATTATCACAAATCATTTTTCATTTATTTTTATCTGATAGAATTTTTATATAAAATGATTATCTACTTAAAGGTAATAATATTATATAAAGAAAAACTG
This sequence comes from Dapis purpurea BLCC-M126, assembly GCF_050015975.1. NCBI lineage: Bacteria > Bacillati > Cyanobacteriota > Cyanophyceae > Oscillatoriales > Microcoleaceae > Dapis > Dapis purpurea. Next base: position 9,167 of record NZ_JBNHER010000069.1, read on the forward strand.
ATATTAACTATAAAAAAGTATTATATTTTATTTTTGGACGAGTATAAGCTGAAAATTGGAAATTAATATTAATTTTAGTATTATCCCTAATGTTTAGTATGAGAAATGGATTGAGTTGAGATTAATTCAGACAAATGCAATCAGAAGTAAGATTAAGAGTAGCAGTATTAGGATTATTTGTGGCAGATGCTCAAGTACTGTTACTACATCAAATGACAGATCCAGAGCCTAATTGTTGGGACTTACCAGGAGGAGGTTTACAACCACAAGAAACCGTAATGGAAGGACTAGCACGAGAGATAAAAGAAGAAACAGGAATTACAGATTTTCAAGTAGAACGACTGCTGACAATAGCAGAGAAATTTTTTCCTCAAGGAGAGGGAAAACTACTTCATGCTTTAAATATTATTTATCAGTGTAGAGTCGAACCGAAACCAACCAACCTCAGTAGTGACGATCCAGAAGTTGGACCTTTAGGAATTCAGTGGATAGCGATCGCAACTCTGACACCCGAAAAGTGTTCAAACAGAGCCTGGGAAGCATTGCAAGTAGCAGGTTTAGTCTCAACTTGAGTAATGTAGAAAATTTAGACCTCCCCAATTTGCTACCCTTCAAACAGGATCGGCTAGAGGGGAGAGTGTTCAAGTATGATTAATTAATCATACTTGATATAAAACCAACTACCTAATACTGACACCAATTAATAGGACTTACGCATAAACCATATATGTAGAGTTAAAAAACTATAACGTTATAGTTTTTTTCCCTATTATGTAGTACCCATGCGTAAGTCCTGATTAAAAAAAATTTATACATCATATCCCATTGCTAAAGCAGTTTTTCTAGTTGCTGCCAAAGATCCCTCTAACATTGGTTTTGCTAAATCTTTCACTTGTTCAACTAAAGCTGCTCCTGCTACTTCTGGGGAACCAGCATCAAAAGGTGGTGCAGGGTTGTACTCCAACAAAAGTTGAATTGTTTTCGCCATTTCTTCCCCACAAAGCTGACTTGCAACCGCCAGTCCAAAATCAATACCAGCAGTTACTCCACCCCCAGTAATCCGGTTTCGGTCGATCACAACTCGTTCTGTTCCTACTTCAATCCCCAACATTGCTAATTGGTCGCGAAAAGCCCAATGGCAAGCAGCTCGGTAGCCTTGTAGTAATCCAGCAGCAGCTAATATTAGAGAACCGGTACAAACTGATGTAACAAACTTGGCTGTTTTTCCTTGGTCTCGTAAAAATTGTAAAACCTCCTCATCCTGCATCATTTCAATTTGCCCTGGACCTCCAGGAATACAAATAACATCTAAATTTGGACATTGCTCGAAAGTGAGAGTAGGCGAAATTGTCAAACCATTATCACTGCGGACAGGTTCTAAGTTTTTCCAAAGTATTAGCACCTGAGCATTGGGAATAAATGAGAACACTTGAAAAGGTCCAGTTATATCAAGTTGAGTCATATCTGGATAGATAACTAAACCAATCTGATATTGCTGAGTCGTATCTGTCATATTGAATGTGTATTGTTGAGGTTAACAAAACTAGGTTATCCTAAAATTTAATTGTGAAGCTAGTACCCAAGTGGGTAGTTTTGACCAAAAATGTAGTAGGATATAAGCCCAAAGTTAAATTTATACAACAATAAGTTTGGGAACTAAAATTATCGAAAGTTTCAATGATAAAAAATATTAATATTAGACGAGGAAACCCACAAGAAAATTCTCTAATTGCCAAACATCTTTATCTAATGTGGCGAGATATTGGTGTTCCTGATGACTCTATTCAATCTAACTGGTTAGAAATCACAAAAGAATATATTGATAACGCTCGACATCAACTATTTTATCAAGCCTTTATTGCTGATATAAATAATACAATAGTTGCTTCAGTTAGCTGTCAAATATTCGCTGGTTTATATCCAAATATTATCAAACCAGAATATCGAAAACAGGGTTATATTTGGGGGGTTTATGTTGAACCAGATTATCGCCGTCAAGGAATTGCTAAAAAATTGATGGGAGAAGCCATTGCTTATCTTAAGTCTATTGGTTGTACCAAAGTTATTCTTCATGCTTCCCCTCAAGGGAAACCGCTATATTCTCATCTTGGCTTTGATGAAAATAATGAAATGGGGTTAGACTTGTCTTAGAATTATATTTCCTTCTTCCTGATTGAAAATGCCAAAAAAACAAAAATTTCCTTATCTTCTTGGTTCTAAATGGACAGCAACTCAAAAAACTTGGGGATGGCGACATTTCCAAGTAGTAAATCGTAAAAATCAGGGTCAATGGGTATTTGCTGAAATGGTAGCATCCTGTGACTCAACTGTGAGATTTTGGCTAAATGCTAAACAACTAAAAGACACCTCCCTTTGGCAACCTGGATGGCAATCAACACAAGAATTAGAACCTATTGAATAATAAAAATGGATTATGAACATTTAAAAAAAGCAATTAGATTCTTAATAGAAGCCACCCAAAATTTAGAAGATGTTGTAAGTGAAAAATCAACAATTCCCACAAATAATCAAACAGTTGAAAATGCTAAAGAGACTATCAGAAAAGCTATGGCAGAAATATCTGCTGCGCTAAATCCTCCAATCACAAATCATATTCCCGATGAATTTTTAGCCAAAGCAGAAAGTTTAGGTATTCCCTTAAATGATATTGAGGTTATAGTTGCTATTTCTGAACATCATCCTAGTCAGTTAGCGGGTGTATTAGCAGAAATTGAAAATCGGGCAGAAAAAATTAGACGTAGGCGAGAATATTTTCTGCTCCGATTACCAGAAATGCCAATAGAAAAATTAGGTTCTCGACTACCAATTGTCAAAGCTACTGATTTAAATTGGCCTAAAGAAGCGATTTCTAAAGAATATCGAGAAGCAATTAAAGCTAAATACAAAATTGATAGACTGATGAAAAAACGAGCTAATTCTAGAACATCTATTTTTGCCAAAATTCAAGCTGCGGAGGAACATTTAGGTCAATCTCAACCAGGGGAAAATGATTCTGATTTAGATGAAGAAATCCCATTTTAACTCCCCTGCTGGGAAGTCCCGCTCAGTTGTAATGACAACTGTTCAACTGGATTTTATATCAATTACCAATAAATCGGACCACCGTTTTCATACAAAGCTTTAGTCATAACAGGAGGCTTATGTGGCTTAGGTGGCATGGGCATGGGCATGGGTTTAGGCCAAGGATGACCCCCCGATTCACTCCCTGGACAAGGAGCAGAGATGCACACTATGTCACCAGGATAATGCCCCCCTTCTTCACCTATAGCCAAAGTAGTAAAAATAGGCTCTTCTCCCTTTCCACCATTGATTTGGGAAGCTTCTTCATCTGTTAACTGCTCTTCAATGTCTAGATTTACATCTTCTAGATCAGAAATATTGAGAGCAAAAGGATGATTCATATTCATACAAAACTCCTAATTTTTATTAGTACAGGAATACATCTAATCTGCAATTAGACAAAAGGATCTGCGGCTTGACGTAACTGCTCAGAGGGAGCGTAGTCATCTGTGATGACTTGTGGACATCGCTTACAAGCAGCTTTGCCTTCTTGCTGCCACCAACGACAATTTCGGCGGATAGAACAGGGTGGTAAATCTTCTACTACCACAGGCAATTTCTCCACAATTCGCATTGCTAAACGGCAGTCCTTGCCATTAAAATGCTGACAGCCAGATTCCGCGCAGGTTGCCGCTGTTCTAAAAATCTCCCCTGGGGTAACTGGGGTAGCCTTTGCTATCAGTTCTTCTGTAATGGGTAGTGCCTGCTTAAGATAAGCTATCTCGGGTGCCGTCGGCGTTCCAGCGACTACGCCAAAAACAACACCATTCACTGATTCGGGTGTAGCACTAGGGCAAAGGGTAGTTTGTTTAGCAGTAATATCTTCCATGAATTTAGTCTCCACCTAAATATTATTTTTGATACTTGAAGACTAAAAAGTAATTTTTTTTGCATCTAGTGGTACTGCAATCAGCCCAACTATAATTGGCGGACAAATTTTAATTGGAGGGTAAAAAGGCTCAATTGGCTTAGTTGGAAGACACACAGGCTCAATTGGCTTAATGATAGGCTGAGTTGGCGGACAAATCGGCTTGTAGCCTGCAATAGCAGGTGATAAACTCAGACCACCCCCAATTCTTTTGGCTTCATCATCGGATAAAGTTTCTACTAATCCTCTTCGTGCTACCGCATTGTTAATGGCATCATCAATCAGGTCATTAATTTCTAATTTACGGTTGTACTTTTTGCTTTCTGCCACTTTTATTTTCCTCCGAATTGTTAACTACTTTTTGTCTATGGAAATAGAACGAAATTTGGATTTTACATAACTGCTAGAAGCAGATAAAATTTTGACATAAACCTTCCATAATAGCCTCTTCGTGGTATTAGATATTTTGTGATTGAAAGTGTTTTAGACTCTAAGATCGACTGCCAAAATCCTAATTCAGTTAGTCCCCTTCAAGAATGACGGTATCGAGATTGGTAACAATAGACGCAGTTCCTAACACAAAATTCTCAGGCGGAATAACTGGGCTAAGTTCCAACCTATTGATGGCTTGAGCAAAACCGAAAATTGGCGCAGAATCACCACCTGCAACAATTTCTTGGCCTATATTGCTGAAGCCACTTTGGGCAGAAAACGAGCCAGCACTATCACTATCTGCCAGCATAAACGTGTTGCTAGCGCCTTCGCCAACGGGATTTCTGTTGCCGTAGAGAGTACCCCCAATTAAAATATCTTGCTCAAGCAGAAAACTTCCTGTTCCACTAGAAATAGAACCAATAATAGACGCAGTTCCTGGCACAAAATTCTCAGGGGGAACAGGTGGGCTAACTTCCAACCGATCAATGCATCCATCGAAACTGAAAATTCGCGCATAATTACCACCTTCACCTGCAACAATTTCTCGGCGAATATCGCCAAAGCCACTTTGGGCAGAAAACGAGCAAGCACTATCTCTCAGCACAAGCCTATTGCTAAGGTTACCACCAACGAGATTCCCGTTGCCGTCGAGAGTACCCCCAATTAAAATATCCCTCTCAAGCGAAAAACTGCCTGTTCCACTAGAACTAGAAGCAGATAAAATGTTGACAGAAACGCTTTGATTAATCTCACTTTGATCATCGCTAGATACCGCAGCAAAACTTTTGGCTTCGGCAATTATCTTGCCATCTGGTGAAACTATCTGTTTAGCTAGAACTTGATAAGGATTCATAATTGCCCCTTCGTGGTCTTAGATATTTTGTGATTGAAAGTGTTTTAGACTGTAAGCTCGACTGCCAAAATCCCAATCAGTTCCTTGCCTTCAAGAATAACGGTATCGAGATTGGAAAAAATACACGCAGTTCCTATCACAAAATTCTCAGGCGGAACAACCGGGCTGAGTTCAATTTGAGTGCTTCAAACAACTTTGTTTTGTTTGATTCTTTTAATATAACCAGAATAATTAGGGAGTGGTTGCCAATTTGGCAGATGTATTTAAAAAAAATATAGTAAATTTTATCGGGTTTTTGAAGGCATGAAAAGTAATAACAGTTTTACCGAATAATTATTAATTATTAATTAAATAATTCAGGTTTAAAGCCTCCTCTTTCAAGAGGAAAAAGCGGTCGGAAAGCGGAGCATTCCGAAGGATGGGATGCCGAGGTCTCCGTTCCCTCCGGGACGCTAC
>NZ_JBNHER010000070.1:0-31338 GCF_050015975.1 Dapis purpurea BLCC-M126
GCTTTAAACCAGAATTATTTAATTATTAATTATTAATAATTAATAATTGGGTAAGAATTGTCCACTAATTTTTCTGTCCTTAGTTTGGCCAAAATACTAACTTTTTGAGCCTGAAGAGTTGAAAATCTAGCACTCTTTGGAAATCAAAAAAGGCTGAAGTATTTACCGATAGATACTTTGAGAATTAATCAGCAAGCCCTAAAAAGTGTTCTTCTTTATAACTTATCTAATTATTATAGAGTAATAAATTTATTGCCTTTCCCATGATGAAACTACCAAATTATCAAATAACTCAACAAATTTATACAGGCACAAGAACTACTGTTTATCGTGGAATTAACACCACAAATCAACAATCAGTAGTTATCAAAGTTCTCAATAAAGAATACCCTACATTTTCTGAATTATTACAGTTTCGCCATCAATATACAATTACCAAAAATCTTAACTTACCTGGAATTATCAAACCTATCTCACTAGAAAAATATGGTAATGGTTATGCCCTAATTATGGAAGATATAGGGGCAGTCTCTCTCAAAACATACCTAACTAATCAAAAACTGAGCCTGGAAAATTTTCTGGAACTGGCACTATCAATAGTGAAAATATTAGAAGATTTATACCATCATCAGATTATTCATAAAGATATTAAACCTTCTAATATTGTGATTAATCCTGACACAAAAGAAGTGAAATTAATTGACTTTAGTATTTCCACATTATTACCCAGAGAAACTCAAGAAATTATCAACCCCAATGTTCTAGAAGGGACACTCGCATATATGTCTCCAGAACAAACAGGAAGAATGAACCGGGGTATCGACTACCGGAGTGACTTTTATTCTTTAGGAATTACATTCTATGAAATCCTCACAGTTCAACTACCTTTTTGGTCAAGTGAACCTATAGAATTAGTTTATTTTCATATTGCTAAAGAACCTACCCCACCTGCTGATTTAAACACAGAAATACCTGTAATGGTAAATAATATTATTTTAAAAATGATGGCAAAAAATGCTGAGGAACGCTATCAGAATGCTTTTGGATTAAAACACGATTTAAAAGTTTGTTTAAAATATTGGCAATCAACAGGAAATATTCCTTTATTTAAGTTAGGAGAACGGGATATTTCTGACCGTTTCACCATACCAGAAAAACTATATGGTCGCCAACAAGAAGTGAAAAGTTTATTAGAAGCCTTTGAAAGAGTTGCTCAAGGTCAAAGTGAAATTATGTTAGTGGCAGGTTTTTCAGGAATAGGAAAAACAGCAGTAATTAATGAAGTGCATAAACCAATAGTTCGTCAACGAGGCTATTTTATTAAAGGAAAATTTGACCAATTTCAAAGAAATATACCTTTTAGTGCATTTGTACAAGCATTTCGAGATTTAATGGGAGAATTGCTGAGTGAAACGGCAAATCAATTACAGGAATGGAAGACTAAAATTCTCTCGGCATTAGGTGAAAATGGACAAGTTATTATTGACTTTATTCCCGAACTAGAATTGATTATTTCTCCTCAACCTCCGGTGGAAGAATTATCCGGAAGTGCAGCAGAAAACAGGTTTAATTTACTATTTTTAAAGTTTATTAAAGTCTTTGCTACTCAAGAGCATCCGTTAACAATATTTTTGGATGATTTACAGTGGGTAGATACAGCTTCTTTGAAGTTGATACAATTGTTAATGACGGAGAAAGATAGTCAGCATTTATTATTGTTAGGAGCTTATCGAGATAATGAAGTAAATCCAACTCATCCTCTCATATTAACATTAGCAGAAATTGTGAAAAATGAGGCAATTGTTAATACTATTACTTTAAAACCTCTGGAACTAGATTCTGATGTAAATCCTTTAGTAGCAGATACTCTTCATTGTTCTGAAGAAATAGCATTTCCTTTGGCGGAATTAGTATATCAAAAAACTAGAGGAAATCCTTTCTTTCTGACTCAATTTCTGAAAGCATTGTACCAAGAAGAATTAATTACTTTTAATTATGAGGTGAATTATTGGGAATGCGATATTGCCAAGGTTAAGTTATTATCTCTAACTGATGATGTGGTGGAGTTTATGGCAACTCGTCTCCAAAAATTATCATCTAAGACTCAAGAAGTAATGAAATTAGCAGCTTGTGTAGGTAATAAATTTGATTTAGAAACTTTAGGCATTGTTTCGGAAAAATCCATGGGAGAAACAGCGAATAATTTGTGGGATGCATTGCAAGAAGGATTAATTTTACCAGTAACAGAAGTTTATAAATTTTATACTTCAGAAGAGTCGAGTTTTAAAGATTTTCAGACAATAAAAACTGATGCTAATTATAGATTTTTGCACGACAGAGTACAGCAAGCTGCTTATTTGTTAATTCCGGAAGATAAAAAACAAATTACTCATTTAAAAATCGGGAGATTATTATTAGAAAATATTCCGAAAAATCAAAGGCAAGAGAGAATTTTTGATATAGTGAATCAGTTAAATTATGGGGTAAGTTTAATTAATGATATTAGAGAGCAGGAACAACTAGCGGAATTAAATTTAGTTGCCGGAAAGAAAGCTAAAGTTTCCACAGCTTATAATGCTACTGTTAATTATCTAAATTTCGGTCTGGAATTATTAACAACTAATAGTTGGAAAACGAATTATGAATTAACATTATCTCTGTATGTCGAAGCAGCAGAAATAAGATATTTAATAGGTAAGTATGAGGAGATGGAAAAATTAGCTGAAGTTGTAGAAGAACAAGCTCAAACTTTATTGGATAAAATCCCCATATACATAGTTAAAACTCGCACTGAATTTGCTCAATACAAATTTCTAGAAGGTATCGATATTGCCACAAAAATTCTTCAAGATTTAGGATTAGAATTATCCCCTAGAAAGACAGAAGAAGAGTTGTTGTCTGGTATTCAAGAACTTCAATCATTTCTGGGCGATCGCTCTCTTGAAGACCTCAAGCAACTTCCAGAAATGACCAATACTGAAAAGCTAGTCTTAATGGAAATTCTGGAATTAATAGGGGCACCAGCTTTTTTTAGTGGCTCCCCGCTATGGCCAAGTATAGTTTTTGCCCTGATTACTTTATCTATTCAGTGGGGAAATACATCTTATTCTGCTTATGGATATACTTGTTACGGAATCATGCTGTGGATGCGGGGAAAAATTGCAGCAGCTTATCAATTATCTCAGGTAACATTTAGCGTATTTGAGACTTATGGTGGAAATGCTCTCAACGGAGCGTCAGTAGCATATATGCACCTGAATCATTGGCAGGAACATTTGCGAAATAGTTTACCTTCATTCCTCAAATATTATACCCTTTCTTTATCTAGGGGAGATTTAGAATTTACCAGTTACAATCTCTTGTTTCATTATTATCACGCTTTTTATAGTGGTGAAGAATTAACAGAACTTGCTGAGGAGATGAATAGTGCTATTGATACTATTATTCAAATAAAACAAGAAAGTAGTCTCAGACAGTTACAAATGACTCAACAGACTATTCTGAATTTAATTCGCTCTGAAAATCCTGGTGTCTTAGTTGGAGAAGCTCTTACAGACATACAACCCCAAGACCAAATACTGGTATATCAAAATTTCTATAAACTTTATCTGTATTATCTGTTTGGTAATTATCAGGAAGCTCTCAACATTTATCTGGCAACAGAACCAAATATTAGTTTAGTTGCTTCTCACTATAGTCAGGTGCTTTTATATTTTTATGGTTCTCTAATTCGACTTGCTCTCTATAATGACGTTTCTGTCGAACAACAGCAACAGTGGTTAGCAGAAGTCAACTCTAAGTTAGAACAGATGGAAATTTGGGCGCACCATGCTCCTGTCAACTTTTTACATAAATTTCATCTAGTAGAAGCAGAAAAACATCGGGTACTTCATAACTATCTGGAAGCAATGGAATGTTATGAGAAAGCGATCGCCGGATCTACAGAAAACAAATATATTCAAGAAGTTGCCCTCGCTAACGAACTCGCAGGTAAATTTTATCTAGAATGGAATAAAGAAACTATTGCCCAAGCATATTTAATCAAAGCTTACTACGCTTATGCTCAGTGGGGAGCATCTGCTAAACTTAAACACCTGCAAAAATCCTACGGCGAGCTGCTTAAACCATTACAGCAACCAGAACCTAATTCTACTCGTAGCTTAACTACTCAAACTCTCGCATATACAACCAGTGAGACTTCTTTCACTCTTGACTTCAGAAGTTTAATCAAAGCAACTCAGGCAATTTCCGGAGAAATTCAACTAGAGAATTTACTCTCAGTTCTGATGCGAGTCACTCTCGAAAATGCTGGAGCTCAAAAAGGTTATCTGCTCCTTTCTCAAGCAGAAAATTTAGTAATAGAAGCAAAAGCTATTCGTAACAGTAACCAAGATGAAGAATTACAACTAACAGCAAAAGAGTCTATTGCTATTGAGTCCACCTCAGAGCTTCCTATTTCCCTGATTTATTATGTAGCGCGTACTCAACAAACTATGGTACTCGATGATGCTACTAATGAACCTAAGTTTGCTGGAGATCCTTACATTCAAAACTATCAACCCAAGAGTATTTTATGTATTCCAATTATTAATCGCGCTCAATTTATTGGCATACTATATTTAGAAAATAATCTCACCCTAGGAGCTTTTAGCAGCGAGCGCCTAGAAGTCTTAAAAGTTCTGACTACTCAAGCGGCTTTCTCCTTGGAAAATGCCCAGCTTTATGAAAGTTTATCTACTGCAAAAAATCAACTAGAAGAATATAGTCATACCTTAGAGGATAAAGTTAAAGAACGCACTCAAGAATTAAACGAAAAAAATCTACGTTTATCTGAAACTCTCCAGCAACTAAAAAAGACTCAAGCCCAATTAATTCAAACAGAAAAAATGTCTAGTTTAGGGCAGATGGTAGCAGGAATTGCTCATGAGATTAATAATCCTGTGAGTTTTATTTATGGCAATATAAACTATGCTAATCAATATTGCCAAGATTTACTTAATTTAATCAATTTGTATCAAGAGGAATATCCCAATCCTACAAGTAAAATAGAAGAAATGACTAAAGAAATTGAGTTAGATTTTTTAACTGAAGATTTGGAAAAATTACTAAATTCTCTCAAAGTAGGAGCTGAAAGGATTCAAAAAATTGTTCTATCTCTACGGAATTTTTCCAGATTAGATGAATCAGATATGAAACCTGTCAATATCCATGATGGTCTTGATAGCACTTTACTTATTTTACAAAATAAACTCAACTATTTGAGGGGGAATTTAGAAACTAAAGTAGTCAAAAAATATGGGGATTTACCATTGGTTAATTGCTACGCTTCCCAGCTAAATCAAGTATTTATGAATATTCTGAGTAATAGTATTTATTCTCTGGAAGAGATGCTCAAAAATGAGAGTGAATTAAATCAGGAACCTACTCTTACTATTAGTACGGAAATAACTAAATCTCAGGCTGTAAAAATCAAAATTGCTGATAATGGCCCTGGTATTAGTCTGGAAAATCAAAAGAAGATATTTGACCCATTTTTTACTACTAAACCAGTCGGTTCTGGTACTGGTTTAGGTTTGTCAATTAGCTATTCAATTATTGTTGAAAAACATCAGGGTAAACTAACTTGTAATTCTACACCAGGGGCAGGAGTAGAATTTGTGATTGAGATTCCATTTTAACCTAGAAAAAATATAGCTATAAACCAGGTTTATGCATCATCAGAGATTTTGTTTGTAGTTGGGCTTTAGCTCTATCTATAGTGTCGAGCTAAAGCCCAACTATGAATTTTATTTAGGGCTTTAATTATAACTATTTAACAGTTTAATAAATAGCAAATTTTCATGCCATATCAAAGCTAACTTTAAGTCTCTCTGCTAAAACCTGAACATGGGGTTCAAGCATCATAGTAATATGATCCCCAGGAACAGTCTCAACTTCCACGGAACGTTGAGAAAGTTGCTCCCAACCCAAATAAGAATTCTTTTGCAGTTGGTTGCGAATAGCATCAGTCACGCCAATAGCAGTATTCCAAACACGAACATCACTACTACGGAAAAGAGCAATAGGAGTTGGATAAAGTTTTTCTGGGTGATAATGCCCCATCGCATAAATACTAGCTTTTAAAACTCTGACAAAACCATGCACTTGTCTTTTAGCTGCTTCAGAAGGACGCACATGAAGCTTTTTCACTAATCTTTCCGTCACATAATTTAATTGCTCATCAGCAGAGAAAACTTTCAGATCGTTGTAGGATATCTCTAAATTTTCCTTTAAAAAGTATTCAAATAACTTCACAACCTGACTCATATATTTAGTATCATCCCAACCTGCAATTATGAAACTACTAAATAAGGGAGCAGGAATATCAAAAACAGCAAGTAAACCGATTTTATCTCCCTGTTTTTGTAACTGTTGGGATATTTCAAAAGCCACTTGCCCACCAAAAGAATGACCTCCCAAAAAATAAGGACCTTTAGGTTGAATATTTTTTAATGCGTTGATATAGTCGGCAGCGATCGCTTCCACACTTGTTTGGGGTTCTGTTTGGTCATCCATTCCCCGTGCTTGTAGTCCGTAAAATGGTTGGTCTTGACCAAGATGAAAAGCTAGAGAGTGAAGATAAAATGCAGTTCCCACACCCCCAGGAATACAGAAAAAAGGAGGTTTAGAACCCTTCGGTTGAATTGCTATTACTGGAGAAGCAAAACCAGAATCTAAATTTTCATCGGCGACTAACCCAATATCATAATTTGTAGAAGGTTCCGGGGAAAGCACTTCTTTTGCCAAATAATTAGCTAAAGCTTCGACTGTAGGATACTCAAAAATTAGTGTTGCTTTAAAAGAAGTTCCCAAACTATCTTGGAGAATATCGCTTAATTCAACAGTCGTCAGAGAATCTAATCCCATGTTAGTTAAAGGTTGTTCCCAGTCTAATTGAGATGAATTTACTTGGAGAATATTTGAGATTAAGATCTGAAGATGGGATATTAGTAATTCCTGACGTTTTTCGGGTGTAGTAGCTAAGAGTGTTTTTCTATCCAAGAAAGTTTGCTTTTCCTTTTCTAATAAATCAAATTCGGAGAACATAATACTACCGACAATATCAAGACTTCCCTCCAAAAAACCTGCTTTGCAAGCATGACGCTGAATCTTATTACTAGAAGTTTTAGGTATAGTTCCTGTTTTCAATAATGAAACCCCATAAACTTGTAACTGATGTTGTTCAGATACAGCTTGACGGATAGCATTAACAACTTCATCTACATCCAGTTGCTCTAAGTAATTTTCCTGAACCTCCTGAACAATAACCAATCTTTCTTCACTTTTTACCTCCACGGAAAATGCTGCACCACAACTAGGTCGTAAAGCTTGATGACTTCTGTCTACGGTTAACTCAATATCCTGGGGATAATGGTTGCTACCTCGGATAATAATTAAATCTTTGAGACGACCAGTAACAAACAATTCATCATTGAGCAAAAATCCTAAGTCGCCAGTCCTGAGAAACGGACCCTCCTCTGTATCTTTTAAGTAATTTTGGAAAGTTTCTGCGGTTGCATCTGGTCTATTCCAATAACCTTGAGCAACACTAGGACTAGAAAGCCAAATTTCTCCTACTTCCTGGCTTGAACATTCGGTTAAAGTATCCGGGTTAACAATAACAATTTTTCCATCTGAACCAGTGCGACCACAACTAACAATTTTTTGGGTATTATCGCTCTCGTCAACTGCTACCACAACCCGGTTTTTAGTAAACTCAGTTTTGTCAATATTCACAATAACTTTAGGTTCTGTTTTTAACCCTAAACTAATACCCATAACACTCTCTGCCATCCCATAACCTGCGGTGAGGGCTTCTGGGCGAAAACCACAAGGTTGAAAAGTTTTGATGAACCGTTCAAACGTCTCCGCACGAATAGGTTCAGCACCGCTAACAGCTAACTCCCAACTACTTAGATCAAGGGTTGCCCGTTCTTCGGGGGTTGTTTGGAAACAAACCAAGTCATAAGCAAAGTTAGGAGCTAGACTTTGAGTAGCTTTGTAACGAGAAATAGCCATTAACCAACGCAAAGGTTTTTGCAGAAAATCCAATGGTGACATAATTTTAACAGGAAAATTACTGTACAGAGGCTGTAGAACTCCAACCACTAACCCTGTATTATGACCAAAGGGCAACCAAGTCACTGTATGACTTTCAGATGTAGTCTGAGACTGCTCATAACCCATAGCTAAATTATGCAGAATATTCTTGTGACTTATCATTACCCCTTTGGGTTTTCCAGTCGAACCAGAAGTGTACTGAAGAAAAGCCAGAGTATCACTGTTGATATTAGGTTCTTGCCAGTGCGACTCCAGGTTTTGAGCAATAATATTATTGGCATCTAGCAACTGCATTTTTGCCAATATAGAATTTTCACCAAAGCGACCTTTTAAGTAAGCTAACAGAGGTGTAGTGGTAAGGGCAAACTTTACTTGAGCATCTGTTGCAATTGATTCTAATCTTGAGAGGGACTGATTAGGGCGAGGTGGATAGGCAGGTATAGCGATCGCTCCCGCATACAAACAGCCAAAAAATCCGGCCATAAATTCTAGTCCAGGGGGATACAACAGCAAGACTCTTTCACCTTTAGCATTTAGGGACTGAAGATTTGCTCCTATGGCCTTGGCTTGTTTTTCTAATGTTTGATAGGTGAGACTATTGGTTTCTGTTTCACCATCTTGGAGAAAACTATAGGTTAGTTGCTCAGGCTGATGTAGCGTTCTATATTGTAAGAGGTCTATTAAAGTATTAAATTGCATATTCTCTGGTAATTTTGTAAATTTATCCATTCTTAGATTAGATCAGATTTTGCTCTACAATCATACTCTCAAGCATTACGGAAATCAATCATTGTCTGCCAATAAACATCTGGCATCCCTGTATCAAAACATCGCCCTTTGACTAAATACCCAGTCATTCCTTCTGCTTTTTGCAATTGATCCAAACAAGATGTAAGTTGAAATTCTCCTTTTTCCCTAGTATTTTGTTTGATGTTTTCTTCTAGATAATCAAATATTTTTGCTGTTAAGACATACATCCCAAAAACTCCGAAAAATTGATCATCTTTCATCCCTGCTACATGAAGTTTTTCTCGAGCATAATTTAGGTCTGGTTTTTCATAAATCGTATCTATATCAATTATACCATCCGCAACTAAATTTCCACTAATACAACCATAATGATGTATTTCTATTCCAGGAATAATCCTCACCCCAATTACACTTTGATTAGCCTGTTCGTAGACTTGTAAAATTTGATTTGTACAAGATTGTTTTACTTGAGAAGCATAAATATGATCTCCTAGTAATAGCAAAAAAGGTTCATCTCCCACCCACTCTTTAGCACAAAAAACTGCATGACCATAACCAGCTTGTTCAGATTGAGTTAAGAGAGTAATTTTGCTACCTAAATTTTGTAAATATTGACAATATTGTTGTTTTTCCGGAGAGAGCTTTTGATAATAACTGGGGAGAGCTTGGAAAAAATCTGTAAATACTGGGATATCGCTTTTTTGTACAACTATTCCAACTTCCTCTATTCCACCACTTATCGCTTCTTCAGTAATTATTTGAATTATTGGTTTTGCTCTACCGTCTTTGTCAATAATAGGAAATAGTTCTTTTTTCACAACTTTACTGGCTGGAAACATCCGTGTACCAAAACCTGCTGCTGGAATTAAAGCTTTTCTAACTTTTGCTATTGATCCTGTCATATCTTTTTGATTTTTGGGTTAACTAATAAAAAATAAGTGTTTTGCTAGTTTTTACAGTTGTATCAATTTAATTTTTAATCAGCAGGAAGCGATAAAAAATTTTGACTTTCATCATAATATAGATACTATAAATTTTTTTAAAATTGGATAATATCATCAATCGTTTACTAAGTCAATATTTTTCTTTTGATTTGTATATTGGAATCTGGTTTTGAAGATTGATTAGATTATAAATATTTATTGTTAGAGTGGGAACAAATACTTTGATGTTGCGTCAATCTATGATTTTAATTAATAAATTTAGAACGGAAGAATTATTACATCATACTAAGTTAAGGACTTTAAGAGCTTTAAGGGTTTTAAATGATAAGGATTTAGAGTGATTTTAATAGAAAAGTATTAACTGTAATAAATAAAGTTGTCATTTTTAACTGCAATGGGTAAGATGATATAGGGAAATAAATTTAAGGGTGCATTGGAACAGATAAAAATTTGAACATTCTCTAGATATTTATAGTTATATCTATACGGAATGTCATTGATAAAAACAGTAATACCTAGAAATTTGGCTAGCTCTCAACCAAGAAAATAAAAATAAATATACCAAATAATATTCGTTCTATCTTGACTAATAATTTTTTTGTCAAGAATTAGGTTACTGTGACAAAATTCCAAATTTGCATTGATTTTAGTAAGGAGTAAAAAAAACAAATGGCTCAATTCTTTGGTTCAAACGGAAAAGATGATATCAAAGGTACACAAGAAGATGATATTATCCGTGGTTTCGGAGAAGAGGATAAGCTTGAAGGTAAAGATGGTAATGACTTTATTGATGGTGGAGCAGATGATGATGATCTAGAAGGGGATGACGGTAATGATACTATAGTTGGTGGTACTGGTGAAGACAAGATAGATGGTGATGATGATGATGACTTGATTTTGGGTCAAGAAGATGATGATGATATTAAGGGTGGGAAAGGTAATGATAGTATTTCTGGTGGTACTGGTGATGATAAAATCAAGGGTGATGATGGTGACGACCTGATTTTAGGTGATGATGGAGATGATACTCTCGAAGGTAAAAAAGGAAATGATATTCTTCTTGGAGGTTTAGGTGATGATAAACTCCGTGGAAATTCGGGCGAAGACATCTTTGTTTATACTGCTATTGGTGAAGGCATAGATGAAATTAGCGATCTAGAAGCTGATGATGATAAAATTGGTCTTCTTGCACAAGTATTTGACCCCAATGACACTGGTGGGATAAATTTTGTTACATCTACTAATGTTGATAGTGAAGATATAGCTACTTTACTGGGGGATTCAAATTTCTTAAATAGTCTCAATATAGATGTAAACTTGCCAACTATTATCTTTTTTGATGAAGACGATAATGGTAACAAAGGTACATTAGCTTACCTCCGAGGTGATGTAACTGATATTCTTGCCAGAGTCTCAGTTAAAAATGGAGAATTAAGTCCTGAGAATTTTGAGTATGTAACAGTTGAGTCTCCTGAATTTAATGATGATGCAACTGGAATTGATTTTAGCACTGGAGGAGTCATCAGTCTTGAATCATCTCTACTAGAATCGTTAAACATTAGTCTAGAAGATATTAGTGAAATATCAATAACTGATGGCAGTAATATAGACCTTAATGCTAATTTCTTCGTTATTTCACAACAAATAACGGATATTACAGTACTGCAACAATTGTTAGTAAATATAGAATTTAGCACCACAGTTTTATTTTTATTCAGTACAGCAGAAAACACATTTTTAGCATCTCTTGATGGTAGTGAAATTGAGATTATTGGTGAGTACGAAACCGTATCTAATATCCAAGCATTTACCATTGACAACCTGAATATTAGCACAAATGACTTCATTAGTAATCAAAATCAAGTATCAATTAGTGTATCTATATTTGAACAATTAGGAGTTACTTTAGAGACTATAACTAGCGTTGTTATAGGTGCTGATGATGTTACTCCGGTAACAGAACAATTACTAATTTTTTCAGCAGAAGAATTTAACAATATAGAAGATTTTGTTCAAAGATTAAGTATTCTTGTTAGTAATAATGTTATAGCTGTTGCTAACATCGAAGGTCAAACTGTTTTACTATTCTCAGATGGTAGTCAAGAAGGAACTATTACTATTGAAGAATTTGGTGACATTCTACCTAATATCGAATTATTTAGTAGTGCTAATCTTAGCCGTTTCAACGAAATTGAAATTACAGCAGATACTAATACTGTTTCTGCGACAGATGCTTCAGATGAATTTTCTGTTGTCAGTATAGCAGAAGGTGGAGTTACCATTGAAGGTTTTGATTCAAACGCAATTGATGTTGATAGCCCAGATATTATCAGATTACGTTCAGAAGATTTTGGTGATCTGACAAATGAAGATTTAACAAGAGCATTAGTTTCAGTATTTACTACTGCTGAACAGGTAGTAGATGCTAATTTTCTTATTATCGACCAAACATTTGCGTCTTTAGAAGAAGTTGAAATACGACTAAGTGAGTTAGAAATAAGTGACTCCGTTTTCTTGACTTACACCGATGAATCAGACAATACTGTTTTAGCTTTTTCACGAGATGGTTCAGTTGAAGTTATTGCTAATTTCGCTACTGATGTAGAATTTGATATAGATAATATCCTTATCATAGGTAGCGATGATGATGATGACGATGATGGAATAGAAATTAATGCTAGCGTCTTAGAATCATTAGGTGTCACAGCAGAAACTTTTACCAGCTTTAATGTTACTGCGGACTTTAACCAAGTAGTTCAACAAAGTTTCTTGATTTTTGGGGAAGAAACTTTTGCTAGTTTTGAACTTCTGCAACAACGCTTGGCAGTGCTAGTAGGCCAAAGTTCAGTTCTACTATTAGCTGAGATTGAAGGTACTACTCAGTTAGTATTATTCAATGGTACTGAGTTTGAGCTAGTTACAGAAATAGAGCTAGACAGTATTACTGATTTCTCTATTGAAAGCTTGGACTTGTTCACACCATTTGATATTGCCACAGAGGAGCTAGAAATTGATCTTGAGATACTCACACAACTCAATCTCACAGTAGAAACTTTGAGTAGCGTCAATATTACTGCTAACTTTAACCAAGTAGTTCAACAAAGTTTCTTGATTTTTGAGGAAGAAACTTTTGCAAGTTTAGAAATTCTGCAACAACGTCTGGTAAGTTTAGTAGGTGATAGTTCAGTTCTGATTTTAGCAAATATCGAAGGTCGTACTCAGTTAGTATTGTTCAATGGAAGTGAATTTGAGCTATTAGAAGACTTTGAAGTAGAGTTGGAAAATATTGGTGATTTCTCTGTTGACAACTTAGACTTTGAGGACGATGACGATGATGAGGACGATGACGATGATGAGGACGATGATGAGGACGATGATGATGATGATGAGGACGATGATGATGATGAGGACGATGATGATGATGATGATGATGATGACGATGACGATGATGACGACGATGATGACGACGATGATGATGATGATGGAATAGAAATTAATGCTAGCGTCTTAGAATCATTAGGTGTCACAGCAGAAACTTTTACCAGCTTTAATGTTACTGCGGACTTTAACCAAGTAGTTCAACAAAGTTTCTTGATTTTTGGGGAAGAAACTTTTGCTAGTTTTGAACTTCTGCAACAACGCTTGGCAGTGCTAGTAGGCCAAAGTTCAGTTCTACTATTAGCTGAGATTGAAGGTACTACTCAGTTAGTATTATTCAATGGTACTGAGTTTGAGCTAGTTACAGAAATAGAGCTAGACAGTATTACTGATTTCTCTATTGAAAGCTTGGACTTGTTCACACCATTTGATATTGCCACAGAGGAGCTAGAAATTGATCTTGAGATACTCACACAACTCAATCTCACAGTAGAAACTTTGAGTAGCGTCAATATTACTGCTAACTTTAACCAAGTAGTTCAACAAAGTTTCTTGATTTTTGAGGAAGAAACTTTTGCAAGTTTAGAAATTCTGCAACAACGTCTGGTAAGTTTAGTAGGTGATAGTTCAGTTCTGATTTTAGCAAATATCGAAGGTCGTACTCAGTTAGTATTGTTCAATGGAAGTGAATTTGAGCTATTAGAAGACTTTGAAGTAGAGTTGGAAAATATTGGTGATTTCTCTGTTGACAACTTAGACTTTGAGGATGATGATGAGGACGATGACGATGATGACGATGATGATGAGGACGATGACGATGATGAGGATGATGATGAGGATGAGGATGAGGACGATGACGATGACGATGATGACGATGATGAGGACGATGACGATGACGATGATGACGATGATGAGGACGATGACGATGATGAGGACGATGATACCCCAGATGTAAATGTTGTCATCAGCAACTCAGATACAACAATTGTAGTCAACGATGTAAGTCAAACCGTAATTCAGATCAATTCCATAGAAGAAGCTGGTGCTACTGTTGTTGGGTTTAATGAGCAGCAAGACTCATTATCATTGAATTCATCAGAGTTCGGTAGTTTCAATAATACAAACTTCAGCAGTACAGTTATCACTCAGTCAACTACTAATGTTGATATTCAGAACCAAACTTTACTGGTTGTTGAACAACAGATTAACTCAATACAAGAAATACAAACACTGCTAGCTAGTTTACAAGCAAATAGTCCCGTATTTGTTCAATACACTAATTCAACAGGTAATACCGTACTAGCGTTTGCACAAAGTAGCACTCAAGTAGAAGTTGTTAGTCAGTTTACATCTCAAGTAGAGCTAACTCAGAGTAACTTTAACTTTACTCAAATAACTACGGCAAGTGCAGGAACAGAAATTGATGCTAATTTAGTCAATACTATTGTATTCGATTCAGTAGTAGAAGATAGTATCATTAGCAACTTTAATATACAGACAGGTGTACTTCAGTTTCAAAGAGGAGTATTTGGAACTTTCAGTAACAATACCTTCAGTCAGGTGACTGTAGACGAGTCAAGCACAAGTGTTGCTAGTACCGTAGGTCTGATTGAATTGACTCAAGAATTTACTTCCCTAACAGAAGTAGAAACACGCTTAGAGCAACTGGATGTTAACAATAGTGGTACATTTGCCACTTACGTTAATGCACAAAATCAAACTGTGCTGACTTTCTTCCAAGGAGGAAGTTTAGAAATAGTCGCCACCTTTGATGCAGAAATCAGCCTAGATGTAAGTAACTTTACTTTCTTTGGTGTCGCAAGCGGAGATACAGACGACCTAATTGTTGGTACTCGACGTCAAGATATTCTCAATGGTTTTGGAGGAGATGATACTATACGAGGTCTTGGTGGAAATGATACCCTCCGTGGTGGTGATGATAATGATTTTATTACAGGTAACGGTGGTAGCGATCGCCTGAGCGGTGGTGATGGTGAAGATACTCTCAATGGTGGTTTTGGGAACGACTTTATCCTGGGAGGTGCTGACAACGATCTCTTGATAGGTCGTCCTGGTATTGATACAATGCTTGGTGGTGCTGGTGATGATACCCTTCGTGGTGGTATCGGTCGCGATCGTCTCAATGGTGGTGCTGGTAACGACGTCCTCACAGGCGGCGTAGGTGTTGACCGCTTTATTTTCAACACCAATGAAGAGTTTACTCAAGCAGATGTAGGCACGGATCAAATCACCGACTTTGTTGTAGGGAAAGATATTATCCTGTTGGATAAAGACACTTTCACTGCACTTACCAGCGTTCAAGGTGATGGGTTCAGTGTTACAACAGAGTTTGCAGTAGTTCCCACTAATGCAGCGGCAGCAAATTCCACTGCGTTTATTGTCTACAACAGTGAAAACGGCCAACTGTTCTATAATGCTAACGGTAGTGCTGCTGGTTTAGGTACGGGTGCTAATTTTGCTACCCTAGCTAATAACCCAGACATTAGTGCTGATGATTTCTTCCTGCGCTAAGAATTAGACAACAAAAAATAATAGAGGTTATTCTTAAACCTCAATAATATCAGGACTTACGCATGAGGTATGAAAAACTAGGATTTGAGATTGCTTCCCTGTCGGTTGCAATGACGAAAATATGTTGTACTGCGTAAGTCCTAAAGATAATAGAATCACTGGGAAATTCCTGGTGATTCTATTATTATGAAAAAACTGTGGTTAATTTGGGGTGTTTATGACTAGAAAACGTTTAATTATTGAAATGGGAATGGGTGTAGATCAACATGGCCAGGAACCAACAGTTGCTGCAGCTAGAGCTGTCAGAAATGCCATTGCCCATAATGCTTTGCCCGGTTTGTGGGAAGTAGCAGGTTTAAGTCATCCCAATGAAATGATTGTAGAAGTACAGGTGGCTGTACCTTACCCGGAACAGGTGCAGGTAGAAGAGGTTTTGGCTGTATTGCCTTTTGGTCAGAAGAGTATAATCGTAGAAGATGGGGGTATGGTGATGCAGGGTCGAGCTATCGCTGAGTTGGACGATAAAAATGATGAGATGTTAATTGCAGTAGCTGCAGTTACTGTATTTGTTCCTCAATAAAGATAGGACACGATCAAAAAAAAATCTGCTATGAGTTAACACAAAACGCACAGCAGATATATAAATCACTTAGTTGAGGTTGCTATAACTTAGTTGAAATTCACAATTACTATTATTAATTATTTTTGACTAAAAAACACTCAATCTTTCTAATCTTTACCAAATCTTTAAATAACAAGGTAAAATTTATAAAGATTTGATAAAGATAGGTATCTCTCAGTGATCTTTACCAAATCTTTAAATAACGATTTATAAAGATTTGATAAAGATAGGTATATATCAATAAATATTGATGTTTTTCTGATGACAGAAAATGATATTTTATCCTTGAATTTACAACTTTTAGCTCTTGACAAAAATATATTTATATGATTTTATCTCCAGTAGTATTAATTATCTGAGGAGAAAGGAAATTTGGAGCCTATTCTAGTTGTTTGTAGATAAATCTTTTTCAGAGTATTAATATCCCTAGGTGAAATAGGAGGAGGTTCTGCCACCTGAGAATAATACATAACATCTGTTTTCTCTGGGCTATGGCCCCAAATACCCAACGCATGACCAAACTCGTGACGAGCAGCAGCAGGCAGATATTTACCGACTTGCATGGGACTCAACCAAATCACAAAATTATGAGATAAAATTCTATTCTGAGCTTGATATAACTGATAGCGAGTCTCTGCTGAACGCGCTCTTAGTTTTCCTGGTGTTAATGGAGGTCGCTTGTTAAAAATTTTGATATCAGCAATTTCTGGGTTGTCTACCACTTGTAAAGGTAAATAAATATTCCATTCCCAGATAGCATTTACTACAGTCTTAACCCATTGATCAGACCGAGAATCATCATTATCAGAGGATTCAACATAAACCTTAATAGGAAACTGCGACCAAATTAGATAACCTACATCCTGAACTTCAATTTGATCAAAATAATCACCATTATTACTGGGATCTTGCCATTGTGCTAAGGTTTCTGGTAGAGGATGAGCTTTCAGAGGTGGTAAATCTTGGGAACTAACTGCAGTGGTGGGAGTTGAAAACAGAAAATAGAAAGCTACCATCCAAATAGCAAAACCGAAAAAAAATAACCGCAAATAAACCGATACTATTCTGTTAATAAACATTAGACAAAGCTTAATAAGTGTTTGTTAAAAATGGTAGGGACGTTGCATGCAACGTCCCTACAAAAGAAGGAAGAATTTTTGAAAAAAAACTGTAGGGGTTTGGTCTCCAAATCCTATTTTCGCTAGGGTTTGGAAACCAAACCTCTACCCTCAAAGATTACAACCTAACCTTTACTAACCCTAATTTGTTTTTCAAATCATCAAATTTCTTGGATATACGCGATTTCTGCGTAATATCATCAGGACTTACGCATGAGGTACGAAAAACTAGGATTAGAGATTGCTTCCCTGTCGGTCGCAATGACGAAAATAGGTTGTACTGCGTAAGTCCTCATAATGTCCGGTAGCATTGGTATTGTATAGAGAAGCTAAGGAAGAAGGAAGAAGCTTTAAGAGAAGAAAAAACCTTAAATATGGTGGATATTTTCCCGGCTTTTACACAAACGATACCAACGGACATGATATAAGTCCTAGATATGCTAATTCCTACAAACAAAGGTTGGCAGCATTAATTAAAAATTCAACTACCAACCTTTTCAATTTTGCTTTAGTTTTGATTGAGCAATTAATTTACGCTTTAGATACAGTTTCAGCTTCCACAGCTTCAACATCCTCAGATTCTTGGAGCATTGCTAGAGTTTTCTCCTTGTCTAACTTAAACACCAAAATACCCAAAGGAGGCAAACATAAATCCAAAGACTGTGGATGATCGTGGTAGTACCAATCATCAGTCCACTTACCACCCAAATTACCCATATTGCTGCCACCATAATTACCAGCATCGCTATTAAATATTTCAGTATAGAACCCTGGTTCAGGTACACCGATGCGATAATGACTATGGGGTTGAGGAGTAAAATTACAAACTGCTACCACAAAATCTTTCCCATCTTTAGCGCGACGAATAAAGGAGACCACACTATGATTATTATCGTTACAGTCTATCCACTGGAAGCCTTCCTCGTTGCAATCTTGTTCATATAAAGCAGGTTGAGAACAATAGAGGTGATTCACATCGCGGAAAAATCGCTTCATTCCTTGGTGAGCATCATGTTGGAGCAAATGCCATTCTAAATCGCCCCAAACATCCCATTCACCCCACTGAGGAAACTCCATCCCCATAAACATAGTTTTCTTACCAGGGTGAGTAAACATATATGCAAACAACGCCCGGACATTAGCAAACTTCTGCCAATCATCCCCAGGCATCTTACCTAACATATTGCTCTTGCAATGTACCACCTCATCGTGAGACAGAGCTAACATATAGTTCTCACTGTGGTGATACCAAATACTGAAAGTAACATTATTCTGGTGGAACTGTCGGAACCAAGGGTCCATTTCAAAATAGTCGAGCATATCGTGCATCCAACCCATGTTCCACTTTAGGTTGAAACCCAAACCGCCAACATAAGTAGGCCAAGTTACCATTGGCCAAGCAGTAGATTCCTCTGCAATACAGAGAACACCGGGATAGTAACCAAAAATCAAATGATTAACTTGACGGAGGAAATCAGCAGCTTCAATATATTCTACACCTCCGTATTGGTTAGCAACCCATTCACCGTCAGGTCTCAGATAGTTGAGATAGACCATAGAAGCAACCGCATCTACCCTAAAACCATCAATATGATACTTTTCAAACCAGAAAAGGGCATTTGAAACTAGGAAGTTACGGACTTCATTACGACCGTAGTCAAATACTAAAGTACCCCATTGCTTGTGTTCGCCTTTGCGGGGATCTGGATGTTCATAGAGGTGAGTACCATCAAAGAAAGCCAAACCATGTCCATCTTTCGGAAAATGTCCTGGTACCCAGTCTACAATTACGCCAATACCATTTTCATGGCATTTATCGACAAAGTACATGAAATCTTCAGCACTACCGTAGCGAGAGGTAGGGGCAAAAAATCCTGTAACCTGATAACCCCAAGAACCATCAAAAGGATGTTCTGCCACAGGCAACATTTCAATGTGGGTATAGCCCAAATCTTTAACGTAGGAAACTAGACGGTCTGCTAATTCTCGGTAGGTAAGAAAACGGGCATCTGGTCTAAGTTCAGAGACTTGAACTACAGGCTCAGTTTCCCCATTAGGCAATTTAGCTGGTTCAGCAGCAGCGGCATGAATCCAAGAACCCAAGTGACATTCATAGACAGAAATAGGTTGAGTGAGAGGGTCGGTATGGCGACGTTTCTCCATCCATTCTTGGTCATTCCAAGTATAAGAGTCAAGGTCAACAACAATGGAAGCTGTTTTGGGTCTTACTTCCTGTTGGTATCCATAAGGGTCGCTTTTTTCATAGATATGTCCTTCCCAGTTTTTGACCTCATACTTATAATGTTCTCCAGGGCCAATATCAGGAATAAATAGTTCCCAAACTCCTGTGTGTCCTTTCCGCATTTGGTGTTTACGACCATCCCAATGGTTAAAGTCTCCTAAAATTGAAACATTACGAGCATTGGGTGCCCAAACAGCAAAGTAGACTCCTTTGACTCCGTTAACTTCAGTTATATGTGCCCCTAGTTTTTCGTAGATGCGGTGATGGTTTCCTTCTCCAAATAGTTGGAGGTCGAAGTCTGTGAGTTTTGGAGAGCGGAAGGCGTAGGAGTCATAGACAACTCGTTCGTGTTCTCCTTCTTTGATTTTAAGTTGATAGTTGGCCAGTTCTGTGGTGTCGATGACACATTCAAAGAAATGAGGGTTATGGACTGACTGCATTGGGTATTCTTTCCGGTCTATCGGAGAGATGACTGAGACAGCTTCAGCATTTGGTTGGTAGGCTCGGATTACTGTCATAGCTTTGCCATCTTGTTCTATCTGATGGGCACCGAGGACTTCAAAGGGGTCATGATGATGATTCCAAACTATTTGGTTAACTTGATCTGCTGAAATTGTCATTTTTGTCAATATATTTTTGTTAACAATTAATTAAGAATGCCATAACATGGGGAAGATATGCTAGTCGATAATGCTCGACTTAGGATAACTTATCCAAATATTGGGTGTACAGAGCTGATGGTCAAAGGGTGAAACAAAAGTTCAACTTTCATCTTTTTACCATGACAAGTGCTGCTAAAACGATTAATAGTTATGAAACGAAGTGTTTCATTTCATCGGATTAACATCAGTATACAAATTATGAAGATAATTTTTAACTAATTTTTTTTTACTGTCTTACTCATCCTGAGTTAGCTTTCTAAGCTACCATCGTTGGCATTTAAATAAAGGAAGTGTAACATAATTTTTGCTTGATTTACTCATTAACAGAATTTGAGTCTGACGGAGCGAGTAAAGCAGAGACAGGGAAAGACAAACTTCTCAATATTACCTTGAGCAATAGTCAAATCATAATTAAAATCAACTGAAAGTCTCTGCAATCAAAACTACTATCTTCTAAGTAGGCAGATACTATAATTGAAATAAGATAGCTATATGAGGATTACTATTTAGGAGTTTTAGCTGAAAAATTTTTCATCCATAATTAAAATATCTGATATAATACTCAAACTTTTCACAGGAATAAGAGCTAGTAAATAGAACTAACAAATATTGATCGAATAGTTTAGAAGCAGAGAAATATAAAAAATTAAAATTTTAATTTGAGCAAGAAGTTACAACATAGACTCAAAAGTAAATACTATTGTATTTTGTAATGATATAGATTTTAGTATAGGTAAACTATAATGGTCGCAGTTAGAAGTAGATTTCCAACCTCAAGCAATAAGTCCACAAAAACTAATTTTTCTGTTACCTCAAAAAAATCAGTTCACCCACACAAACCAACAGAACAAAACTTATCTGATGAACAAAGTAAAGAGCTAGAAAAAACTCAAGTACAGAATCTGGCTCAAGTCATCTCCCTACCTCAGTCCAAACCGCTCTGGTTAAAATCTTTGATGGCGACACAATTCACTTCATCTATTGTCACGGTATTATTAGCAAGTGCAAGTGTGGCCTTTTATGGCTTAACAATTTATGGCCAATCCAAATGGACAACAGAATATCAACAATTACAAAAACTTAGAGAAGAAGAACAGGAGATAAGTGTTGCTAATGAACTCTTGAAAAATCATATAGCTGAACAAGCATCAACTTCTGACAGTGGTTTAGCTTCACGAGATTCTGTAAAGAGGATATTTTTAGAACCAGCACCTCCACGTCCTGCCCCTAATCCTCCTCAACCTTATCTAGAATCTACTTCAGGTCATAAATATCTCTTCAAAACACCAGTGGGATATTGAAAAAGTTAAAAGTCAAAACTCAAAACTCAAAAGTAAGAATGAAAGTCAAAAGTTAAAATGTCTGATAGTGAAGTAGCAAATGTGATAACTGTACAATCGGATTTCATATTAGCAATCAGTTTCTCAAGGTGTACAACTGATAACTGATAACTGATAACTGATAACTGATAACTGAAATGGACTATCCTTCAAATTCCCAACTTCGTCGTAGGTCTTTCAACCGCAAACAAACAGAAAGATCTACTTCTCATCTCAAAAATCAAAAGCCTCAAGGTGAAATAGATTCTGTCAAGAATAATGGTCAAAAATCACTATCAACACCTTCTAAGGAAAACCCTGAAAAATGTCGAACATCCAGACTTTACCAAGTCTGGATACTTCTGATGTTAGGCTTAGTAGGACTAATAATTAACCTATTTCGTTTACAAGTGGTGGAAGGTAAAGCATTACAGAAAATAGCCCAACAGCAGCAAACTGTAAAATCAAATCCTTTCATTCCCAGACGCCCAATAGTTGATAGAAACGGCAATGTTTTAGCAATTGATAAAGTAGCATACACTCTCTATGCTCACCCCAAAATATTTAACCGCTCAAAACAAGAAGTTGCTTATCAATTATCAACTGTTCTAGAAGGAGCAAATTTGGAAAAAACCCTAACTTCCAATGACTTACTCCAAATATTCAATCAAAGAGAAACAGGTATAAAAATTGCCGACTTAATACCTCAAGAAAGTGCAAATAAAATTACTGATTTATATATTGATGGCTTAGAATTAATTCAACATCCACAACGTCTCTATCCTCAGAAAGAATTAGTAGCTGAAGTAGTAGGATATGTAGATGGAGAAAGCAAAGGTCAAGCTGGAATTGAATATAGCCAACAAAATCTTTTAGAACGCTCCATAGAAACAATCCAATTTCGGCGCTTAATTAAAGGTGCTCTAGTACCTGATAAACTAACCACAGGTTTTTTACAGTTAGATGACCTTTCCCTACATCTAACTATTGACTCTCGCTTGCAACGAGCTGTACGAGTAATACTTCAAAAACAGCTAGAAGAATATGAGGCCAAGCGAGGTACTGTCATAGTGATGGATGCTGCTGATGGTTCTATATTATCTCTGGTATCGGAACCTTCTTATGACCCTAATCAATACTATAACTATGACGTGACATTATTCAAAAATTGGGCTGTAACAGATGTTTATGAACCAGGTTCGACCTTTAAACCAATAAATGTGGCTTTAGCTTTAGAGGTAGGAGCTATTGAAGAAGATAGTGTATTTTACGATACAGGCAGAATGACGATTGGTCGTTGGTCAATATTTAATTCTGGTGGTGGCGGTGGTGCTCGAACTGTAACTGAGATTATTCGAGATTCTAGTAATATCGGCATGGTTAAAATTATTGAACAAATGCCACGAGCTGTTTTTTATGATGGTCTCAAACGTCTGGGATTAGAAGATACGACTGGCGCAGACTTACCTTTTGAAGCAGCTAACATTTTGAAGGAGAGAAACCAGTTTGTAATGGTGCCGGTGGAAGCAGCGACTACTGCTTTTGGTCAGGGGTTTTCTCTGACACCTCTAAAACTAGCACAACTCAATGCAGCTTTAGCAAATGGGGGAAAGTTGGTGACACCCCATGTTGTGCGTGGATTATTTGATACTAAGGGGCAACCATATTGGCAGTTACCTTTGCCACAACCTAAGCAGGTTTTTTCTTCTGACACTACGACAAAAGTTTTGGCAATGATGGAAAAGGTGGTTGAGAGTGGTACTGGTAGAAAAGCTAGACTTCGTGGATATCGAATTGCTGGCAAAACTGGTACGGCGCAAAAAGCTTCTGAAACTGGAGGTTATTCTAAGAGTGCTAAAATTACAAGTTTTGTGGGTATTTTGCCAGTGGAGTCTCCTCGTTATGTAGTTTTGGCTGTTATTGATGAACCTGTTAGGGGTAGTGGGGGAAGGGTTGCTGCTCCTGTTGTTAAGTCGGTAATTAAGTCTTTAATTAATATTGAGCAAATTCCTCCTTCTAATGTCAGGTCTAAGTAAAGTCATTTTAGTATAAAATTTTTGAGCTGCTGCTTACAGTGCTTTTCAAATTAATGAACCACATCGCCATAACTAAAACCCAGTAGGGACGTTGCATAACAAAAATGCGTTTCATGTCGCGCAGCGTTTCATATCAAATCCGGTAGTATCGGTATAAAAAAGCAGAGAAACCGGGTTTATATAAAATGCCCACTATACTGATATCTGTCTCCCATAAACCCGGTTTCTTATAACACCGAAGCCAACGGATTTGATATCATGTCCGCTCTTAGCGGAAAACGTCCCTACTGTGGTCTACTGAAATGAAAACCGCTGTATTATACCAATTTGAAAAATAGCTGCTATGGCATAATTCTTATCTGACAAAGATTTCAAGTTACTTATTTGTAATATTCTTTTTTTAGCTTTGGTGAATCAAGCTATGAAATCTAAAGAATGCAAAATAGAAAATGTTTTTTGATTAGGAGTTAGGCAATCGTCTTTTGAAGAAAAATCATAGCTACGCATTACCAACGCTTAGTTGGGCATAACTTAATAGTAGAAAAAATCAACTCCTCACATCTCTAAATGATAAATAGGGCTAGCTGATTAAATCTGAAAGCATTGATAGATAAAGGTAAGTGCCATTTTTGTTCTCTAAAAGAGCCAGCTTTTGGCTATCAATAGCTGAAAAAGTGAGGGTTTTGAGCAGACAACAGCTCCAAAATTTAGGGACAAATATATCCCACTACATCTTCTGTCGTCGAATATTTCTACTGACTACTGACTACTGACTATTGACTACTAAAAAGACTAAAAAGACTTTTTCAGCAAGCCCTAAGTAATTGTTTTAGGTGAAGAGAAATTAGATATTTTGCTCCTCTGCCCATTGCTTCAAGCCTTCTAAAAATGAGAGTGCTGTTCTCCCAAAATCAGTAATCTCGTAGGTGACAGCAAAAGGTCTTGTACTAACTACCTGACGTTTAACCAAACCATCATTCTCCATCTCTCTTAACCTTTGAGTTACCATCTTTTTGCTCGCTCCGCCGACTTGACGAACTAGATCGCCAAAACGTACGGGTTTATCCTTGAGATGCCAAAGAATAGATCCTTTCCATTTTCCACCTATAAGCCTCATTCCGCGTTCAATTGGACAAGGTTTAAGACAAGGTTCAGTTGCCCGCTTGCGGCCTAGAGCGTCGGTTTCTATTTCTATTTTAGAACTCATTCCTCACCTGGTTACTAAAAGTATACTGGTTGACTATACTAACTTGATTTTATATATTTCAATTATGGCAGTAACTTTAGTACATCATAAAACATGACTCTTTGAATGCTGGAATACCTACAAACACTGATAAATAATGAGTTTTTCAAAGCACCATTTGAAAAATATTGATGAACCGCAGATTTACAAATACTAAATAAATCAAGGCCAACTAATGAATACTCTGCTCTTAATTTTAGGTAAAGAAACTAACGAATTTGCTAAAGGTAACTATAATCAAAGTCTTTTTACGATCGCAGTAGAAACTTTAAAACCTCGTTATCAAATTTTGACTACTATTGTTGAAGATAGCTACGATATTCCAGAAGAAATCACCAAATTCAAACAAGCTGACGCAGTAATCTTTCAATACCCAGTGTACTGGTTTATGATGCCAGGATCATTAAAGAAGTACATGGATGATGTTTACACTTATGGTGAATTTTTTGCGTTTAGTCGTGGTGAATATGGCTCTGGTGGACTAATGAAAGGTAAAAAGTTTATGCTTTCTACTACCTGGAATGCACCCATCGAAGTCTTCAATAATAATAATCCTAATAGCTTTTTTGAAGGGCGATCTGTAGAGGAAGTATTGCTACCAATGCGTAAATCCCAGGAATATTGTGGTTTAGAGGAGTTACCTCATTTTTCTTGCCACAACATTGTTAAAAATCCTCAATTTGAGTCAGATAAAGAGCGGTATATTCGTCATCTAACCAGAGTTTTTCTAGATTTCCATCCTTCTATAAACGCAGAAGCTCAAAAAGTATCATCTCTTGCCAGTAATGCTGACTAATGTTCGATTTATCCTCAAAGAACACTATTAATTTAGAACCGAGAAAAGATCGTGACCAAACAACCAGAAATTCATGTTTATACAGCTTCCACTATGAACGGATGGAAGCCACTAATCTTTCTAGAAGAAGCTGAAGTTGAGTATGACATGACCTATATTGACTTTTCTAAAAAGGAACAAAAGTCAGATTGGTATATGAAGCTCAACCCAAACGGACGTATTCCCACTATCGTAGATCGGGGTAATGACGATTTCGCTGTTTTTGAATCGGGTGCAATTCTCTGGTATTTGGCAGAAAAATATCAAAAGTTTCTCCCTCAAAGCCAAAAAGCTCGCTCTCAAACACTTCAATGGTTAATGTTTCAAATGGGCGGTATCGGACCAATGATGGGACAGGCGATGTACTTTCAACGGATTGCCGAACCCCAGGGACATCGGGATGAGTTTGCTATCGAGCGATATGTAAAAGAGTCGCGCCGACTACTCGAAGTATTAGACAAACAGCTTGAGGGTAAAACCTTCTTGCTGGGAGATGAATTTACGATCGCAGATATTGCTACTTATCCTTGGACGAGAGCCTATTATTGGGCAAATATTTCTGTAGATGGGTTGAACAACCTTCAAGCTTGGTTTGATCGTATTGACAAAAGAACTGCTACCCAAAGAGCTTTAGAAAAACCAAAACCCGTACCTGAGTTTTTTGGTCGAGGTGATGTTGACTCTGCCCAAGCTGCCAATGCAGCTAGATTTAAAGATAAATAATGCAACAACTCTAATCTTATGTGACTAATAGAAAATTAGAGACAAAAAGTAAAGATCATGAGCGAAAAACTATACACGGTTGCCGTATTAAAGGCTCAAACTGGAAAGTTTGACGAGCTAGTTGCGGTTCTAGAAGAACTAGCAAAAGAGACTCGTCAAGAAGCAGGGGCGTTACAATATGGGTTTTATCGTAATCAAGAAGAGCCTAATACCATACTGTCTTTTGAAGAATGGCAAGATGCAGATGTTGAATCTGCACATTGGAAAGCACCCCATCTCACTTTGGCGATTGAAAAATTCAAGGACATTTTAGATGGTGAACCAACGATCTATAAAAGTCATCAAATCATCTAAGTTTGTTTGATAAATCAAAGTATTTTTCCTAAGAAAGGAGATTTCTTATGAGTAAGACAATTTTAATGACAGGTGCAGGTTCAGGATTTGGTAAAGGTACGGTACTAGGGTTGGCAAAAAAAGGTCATAAGGTAATTGCTACCTGTGAAAACTGGCCTCAAGTTACTGAACTGAGAGCAGCAGCAGAACAAGAAGGTGTTGACATTGAAGTCCCTAAGATGGATCTGCTGAATAAAGAAGAACGGGAATTTGTGTTTGAGAAATATGCTGACGAAATTGACATTTTAGCTCCCAACGCAGCTACTGGTGAAACAGGTCCAATCGCTGAAATTCCTGTCGATCGGGTACGTCGGGTATTTGAGGTGAATGTATTCTGCACGCTAGAATTTATCCAGCCCTTCGCCCGTCATTTTGCCAAAAAGGGGAAAGGAAAGATTATCTTTACCTCTTCGATCGCGGGGTTTTCCACTTTCCCGTTTCTCGCACCCTATTGTGCGTCCAAACACGCCCTCGAAGCTATCGTACAGTTAATGCGTGAGGAAATGGAAGGTACTGGAGTAAAGATTGCCACTATTAACCCTGGTCCATTCCGTACAGGCTTTAACGATCGTATGTACGACACCCTTGATCAGTGGTACGACGCTGACCAAAACTTCACCCCTGAAAAGCCAATTCGCGATACACAGCAACTATTTGCGGGTGACGATTTGCAACTCGATCCTCAAGGAATGATTGACTTTAT
Source organism: Dapis purpurea BLCC-M126 (assembly GCF_050015975.1). Classification (NCBI taxonomy): domain Bacteria; kingdom Bacillati; phylum Cyanobacteriota; class Cyanophyceae; order Oscillatoriales; family Microcoleaceae; genus Dapis; species Dapis purpurea. Next base: position 27,604 of record NZ_JBNHER010000070.1, read on the forward strand.
GATCGAGACTATTCCTCAAGACAATCATAAATTCCGCAATGTTTATCCTCAGCGTTTTATTGAAGATGTGAAGAAGTATCAGGAAAGCTTGTGGGATATTAAGATTTAATATCATGTCTGGTTCAATACTTACACTTTGCAGGAAGGAAGGCAGGTAGGCGAGCCGTCTGATTTTGCTGGCGCACAACTTTGCAATTCGGCTATCGCTGACATGGAAAGCGGAACATTCCGTCAGGAAAAGGTGACGTACAGCAGGTATCTCTCCTACCCCCTTTTGAAAGAATCGACTTTTTCACAACAATAAACCGGGTTTATTGCGTTAATTATTGTTTTTCACGCTAATAAATCCGGTTTCTGCTAGTGCGGGGATCTTACTAGCTTCGGGTTAATATTACATAATATCAGAAATGTTCAATGGATCTGTCTCCCTATGATTGTTTGCTTCTTCCAATTTCTCACGAGAAGACATCACGCAAACATTATTACGTTCCATCCCCGCAATAAACACATCCAACAAAGTTTGTTTCACATCCTCTACTGTAGCTTTTAGCGATCGCTCATAACGTTCTTCCCTGACTTCAGCACTGTGCGCTATCAGATAACGTTCTAAAGCTAAACTTGTTGCTGTCTCTGGACGCAACACTGGAGAATCATCCTGAGTTGTAGCAATAATAGCGCGGTCAACGTCAGTCTGAGTCCAATCTACATCCTTGAGATAATCTATTAAACCAGCAAATACATCAAGAGTGCGACTAACATGGGGGTCGCGATAGGAATACAGAGAAACAGTCTTTCCTAAACCACTGTAACTACATCCTGCACCATAAGCATTACCCTTCAGACGAATTTCACTGAATAGATAACCCAAACCTAATAAATGAGCGCCTAACCTTAAAAGTGGCGACCTTGGATCACTAAAGTGAGGTGCTGGCATAGTCTGAACGCAATAAGCCACCTGTACAGGACCTGCTAAACCTTCCCGTATATTGTAAATTGGTTCAAAGCGACTACCAAAAATGTCTCCTTCTTGTTGCTGTTGTTGGAGACCCCACTCTGAGAGAGTTTTCTTGACTACCTCATAAGCACTATCCGAACCAGTAAAACTAGCAGTTAAAGGTTGATTCGCAATAAAATCACGGATAGTTTCAATCTGAGTCATCATATTGGCTCCATGCTCATCAAAGCGATCGCATACTTTATTCAGCAACTCTAGTTGAGGTAAACCATTAACAATCTCACTAATACTTGCCTCCTTCGTCATACCAGCACTAGCTCGCAACATAGCTGTGTAGATGCCATTGTAAATCAAATCGGAACTACATTGAGCATGAGACTGAATCATCACCTCCCGTAGTCGAGCTGTATCACGAGGGTTAACTGCAAAAATCATGTTTCGCAACAACTCTAATGCTGGTTCAATCTGGTCATCCAGAGTTTTCATGGTGACGCGAATTCCATACACAGGGCGATAGGCATCTTGAGCATAAGTACGCAACTGACATTGAAAATTAATGCCACCAGTATAAGAAGCAATACCACGAGCAACCTGTTCGTAGTTCATTTCTCCTGCACCTAATTTTCGGAGTGCGTCTATATAACTAGATACATACAACCACAAATCTTCAGGCAACCCCCGCAAACTGAAATCTAGTTGTAAATAATTTACCCCATTTGCCAAAACATGGTTTCGTAATAGTGTCACTTCACCATCAAGTTGTTCGACATCAGTGGGAATATGTTCTGGTTTTTCCGGTAAGTCGCCTACTTGTAGTTGGGGAAGTTTAGCTACTGCTTCAGGAGCATTGGGAGTTCCTGACTCCACTTCTAATTCTTCTGCTTCAGTAGCAATGTGTTCTAGTTGTTCTGGGGTTAGTTGAGAACGAAGCTGTTCCACTTGTTCCACTACTGCTTGGTCATAATTAGATTGCCATTCTTGGTCTGGTTTTAATACCAATGTCAAACGGTGGGGGTTATTGAGTAACTTTTCGCGAATTAAGTCGTTGAAATAGTTAGGATTTTCAGCATAACGTTGTTTACATTCAGCGAGGCGATCGCCAATATGTAAAAGCGTCAATGGATCGTTACCATAAATCCAGGTTTGCATCACCCGGAACAACATCCGCAAAGGATACATCCGAGCAATTTCTTGGTGTTGATAGGTTGCCTGTTGAAATGCTGCCTCAACAATACTAGCTTCAATTTCCCCTTCAGCAATTTTTTCTAGGGTATTGATGACTAACTGACTAAATGCTTCACCCCGATCTGGTTCGCTTCCTTGAATACCAATATGGAAAGTAGCTTCTTTACCCACAGAGTCTACTCCAGAGCGAAGTAAGTCTTGACCAATTTGGGATTCAACGATCGCCTTTTTTAATGGTGCTGCTTCATTTCCCAACAAAATACGACTGAGAATATCTAAAGCTACCCATTCTTCAGAGTTGGTGCTATCTCCCACCAACCATTTCGTCATTATGTAAGTTTTCTCTTTTGTTTCGTCTGCTGCACTAACAGGATAAGATTCTTCTTTAAACTGAGATTCGCTCCACCGAGATTGAGGATTAATATTGATATTGGGTTCCCGTCTTTCAAAAGCTTCTAATTTTTGGGCTAAAAAGTTGAGATATTCGGGAGTGGAAATATTGCCGTAGAAAACGAAGTAAGCATTACTAGGATGATAATAGTTGGCATGGAAGTCACGGAAGTCTTCGTAAGTCAGTTCGGGAATATTTTTGGGGTCACCTCCGTATTCCAAACCATAAATGTTATCAGGAAATAGACTCTGGTTGGCAATACTGTCTAACCTTTGTTCGGGGTCAGAAAAAGCTCCACTCATTTCGTTGTAAACTACCCCTGTAAATTTTAATTCCCCTGTGGGGTTTTCTGGATCGGCAGGAGCTAAGTGATGTCCTTCTCGTTTAAATGTATTTTCAGTCAGCAGGGGATGGAATACAGCGTCAAAATATACTTCTGCCAAGTTGAATAAGTCTTGTTTGACTTTACTGGAAACTGGATAGTAGGTACAGTCAGGGCCAGTCATGGCATTAATGAAGGTTGCTGGACTCATTTTTAGCATTTCAAAAAATGGTTCCCGTACAGGATATTTTTCTGAACCTGCTAGTACAGAATGCTCTAGGATGTGGGGTACTCCTGTACTATTTGGAGGGGGTGTGGGAAAACTAATTGAAAAGAGATTTTCAGCATCTTCTGAATATAGGTGTAACAGTTTTGCACCTGTTTTGAGATGTTCTAGCTGATATGCCACCATCTGCTGTTGCTTGAGGTCAGTAATGGCTTTTACTTCAAAGCCTTCTAGTTTTTGTCCAACTTCTAAGGTTCTTTCGGTTAATAGAGGCATAGAAAATGAATTACTATTTTGTTTACTTTTTCTTAGTTTAAGTCATTTCTGATGTTCGGTTTACTCTCCTAGTTAGGTAGGGTTGTTCCAAAGGAGTACCAAGATGGGGAGTTATACCATTTCTCAAAAAGAATGCTATATATAATTGGGTGGGGAAGTGGGGGAAGTGGGGGAAGTGGGGGAGGTGGGGGAGAGGTTAAAAGTAGGAAAAACTAATACTAACCGATTAATAATTGTCAAAAACAGACTTTGAATTTTGCTAAATATTTGACTTCAGAAGTCAAACTGAAGTATAGCATTACTTTTGGTAATTGGTATTAGGGAGGGGGAGTTCATTAATTGATAATTGATAATGGATAATTGATAATTACCTCTGGTTA
>NZ_JBNHER010000071.1:0-4888 GCF_050015975.1 Dapis purpurea BLCC-M126
TTTTAACCAGAGGTAATTATCAATTATCCATTATCAATTATCAATTAATGAATCAGATCCAATTTTTCAGTTTCACTAGATAGCAAATTAATATTGTTGGTATAGCTAACCAGATCGGGATGCTTTGACAGAACAACATTAAGATAACCCGTGAATTTTACATCATCAAAATGCAGTCTATTTTGCAGGTCTGTAAATACTTTTTCTATAGGTTCTAAGCACAAATTATTCAAATCTTTTTGGATGTTTATCTGTGGTTCGTCTCCCTTATACTTTTTCAAAATTGCACCGAAAGAAAAATTCTTTATTAGAGTATTCATTAGTTCTTCTGGTGTATCACCAAGACGACGCAAACCATAAGGCCAAAATTTGACAATTAAATGATCGACTGACTGCAAAAATACTGAAGAGCCATGACAAAACTGTAGTTCAGAACCTTGAATATCCAACTTCATAACAATTGGCTTTTTAAGCTTTTGTATATTTTTCGCAGAAAATATGTTATCCAATGGTTCTGCTTGCACTCTAATAACTTTTCGCGAATTTTCTCCCTTAACTGCTGAGACTAGAAAATCAGTATTTTCTATTCTAACTCTATGATCTCCTGTATTATTTGGTGATAGTTCAAAATCTACTTGAGTTTGATGAGAAAAAAGGGCTACTGGGTAACTTTGTACAGATAATGGTACTTGATGACGAATTATATTTTTGAGTAGAAACTGATAATTTTCTGGTTCTGGCTCAAAGGCATAGCAATTGACTTTGCCACGACGTTCGGCTAGAGGAATAACTGTTAAACCAATATTTGCACCAATATCTAAATAAGTGCCATCATCTTCTGGCGAAAAAAGTTTCTTGATTAACAAATACTGAATTTCAGGAGCCCAAACGCGAAATTGACTATAATGAGAAAATATAGCTTTATCCTTTGTGTTTCCTTCAAATACACCATATTTTCCGTTACTACTAGCAACATAGGGATTGAGTTTTGGCACAGAAGGTCTGATTTCTGCTGTCATCTTTATCCCCATAACAACAGCCATCGCAGTCAGACCACCGCCTGCGATTGGACCCATGATGGGCAAAACTTTATGCGGCAAGTTGTCAACCAAATTATTGCAACCGAATTTTTCCAACTCAGGACATTTTCCTTGACTATCAGCCACATAATAGTCATCGAATAAAATTACCGGACAATTTTTTAATCCCTCATAATCATTGCGGATTGTTTCTATGGAATGACCTCCATCAATAAAAGCAAAATCAGCTACTCTAAGCTGTTTTAAAGTTTCGCGGGTATTACCCTTAACTAGCTCAAAAGTAAAACCGGGATTAGTATTTTGGAATTCCTTTAAACGAGCAGATACTTCAGTTACGGTGTTATGGCGTTTAACATTTAATTCAACTGCATCGGTTTCTTTAGTTGCATCTTCAAATAAATCGAAGCCGATATAATGAACTTTTTTGCGGTGCTTCAGAGCGGTTTTCACCATTTCTAAGGCACGAACGCCTTTCCAAGTTCCCACTTCGATAATTGATGTGGGTTTGAATAAATTAATAGAGTTAATGACTTGAGTGTATCTATCAAGCTTGGCTAACTTTTTCGAGGATTTAAAAGTTTCCAAATTGCTTGCTTTATTTGAAATTTCCCCTATTTTTAAAGCCATTGCTGTTAAACCTCCACCTGCAATATTACCAGTCATTGGTAAAATGTAATGAGGCAAATTCTTAACAATTTCGTTGCAACCAAATTTTGTTAAATCAGGGCATCTTCCTTTCGAGTCAGATACATAGTAATCATCAAATAAAATTACCGGACAATCTTTGAGTCCTTCATAATCATTTCGGATTGTATCTACAGAGTGACCTCCATCTATGAAAGCAAAATCTGCTATTCTTGGCTGCTTGAGAGTTTCTCTAGTGTTACCCTTAACTAGCTCAAAAGTAAAACCGGGATTATTGTTTTGGAATTCTTTTAAACGAGCAGATATTTCAGCTACAGTGTTATGCCGTTTGACATTTAATTCAACTGCATCGGTTTCCTTGGTTGCATCTTCAAATAGATCGAAGCCAATATAATGAACTTTTTCTTGATACTTTAATGCTGCTTTCACCATTTCTAAAGCACGATCGCCACTCCAAGTTCCTACCTCAATTATTGAGCCTGGTTTAAACAAATTAATACAGTCAATTACCTGAGTGTACCTGTTCAAGCTAGGATTTTCTAAAGGTTTCCAATAAATTTTAGTTACTGACTCTTGAGATGATTGCAAATTCTGTTTCTCCTTGCTAGTGTCTGATTTAATGGTTGATTTTTGAGTGGAATTCCAATATTCTACGCTAGATTTGCCAACAATATCTTTTGGCAAAGACTTACCTTTTTGTTTACGAACCGGTCCTTTTAAGTGGTCGAAATAGTCTCCTAGTATAGAATTCACAAAGGCATGACTATGCTGAATATGTTGTGATAAATTATTAGATTTAATTTTACCTTCTTTCTCTAACTTCTCTCGTACTGAGTCGTAAGACGTGCAATCATGCCATTGGGGTAGTTTAAACAAATCACCAAACATATAAAGTTGGTGCCAAGCTGTCATAAATTCTTTGTGTGTAGGATGTTTGAGGTTGTAACCGACAAAGCCACATTCTGAATACAGACCAATATGCTTTCTACCTAAATATGAAGTGTAATATTCTGGAAGCAAAAGATTTTGCACAAAAGACATCGGTACATCTTGGAAAGCTACACTATCAGCATCAAACCAATAAACAATATCAGCATCCGTGTTCTGGGTACAGTGGAAGACACAGAAAGATTTATGAGCGAAACGTCTAGCATCATGTTGTAAGTTATACCCCTTAGCAGTCTGACCACACTTTAATGGATCTTTGTCACACTCCTTTTTAAACCAAACTAAGTCTGGCGATAGTTTCTCCAAATTCCTGTAATAGATTCTTTGGCTCTGAAAATCGGGAACTTCTCCTTCATAGTAAGCATAAATATCAACTTCACGAGGCAAGTGGCGATCATAGGTTTCTAGCATTCGTCGGGCATACTGTTCGTATCCACGAGAGCTAAATGTTGTCATAATAGCATACTTTAAAGAATGATTAGCTGCATGATTAATTTGAGACATATCAGTTTTTTTACCTCCTCCATCGAAATTTGTAGTTTCTAGGTAAACTTCATTATTTTTATCTGTTGAAGTCAAAATTTCCTCTAATTTATTTTGAAAAATTGGTGATCCTGGGCTAATTTTAAATAGTTAACTGCTTCATTTAATTTATCTTTTTCTTCTAAAATTTAAGCTAATTTGTAATCATACCAAGAGAAGTTAGAATTCTTTTCAATAGCATCTTTATAAAGAGCGATCGCTTCATCCAAACTCCCTGTTCGCTTCAACCTATTAGCCTGCTTCAGCAACTGACTCACACTCCTATTTTCGTTATCCATAAGAACCCAATCATAAATCTACTCAGACAAATTATTCTGACCCCAGTTCCACAGAAATACTTTTCAACCAAGAACGCGATCTCCCTAAATTCCCCCTAATTTCCTCTAGCAACGAGAGCAATTTTTTCCCTCCGACCCCTAACCGTTTCCAACCAACCACAAAACTCATCCTCGAGCTTTTGCAAATCAAAAAGAAACTCTGGGTTAATTCTCACCCTGTATTTTTCCAAAACTCTAGATAAATCCCCTGGTAAAATCAAAGTAAAAATTGACGTTCTGGAAAACCATAGCAGGTAAACCAACTGCCAAAAAATTATCGTCCACCTCTTGTTTAAGCTCCTCAATGGCCATAATCTTTAATCTCTAAATATACCAACACCTCAACACCTAGCCCCAAAGATTACCACAACAGATGCACCAAAAACAACTTGTTCCCAAAGCAGAATAATTAGTAATACTAGAGATTGCCACAGATAATACTAATACTTTACGCTTGTCCCTGGCATATCTAGGTGAAATGTCAACTAAAACCACAAACCAAAAATTTATGGCCACAACTAATTCTCTCAAAATCCCTAACCAATTATTACGGGCAGATAAATTAGACGATGCCCTAAAAGAGTATGAGAGACTCATAGAGTTAAGGCCCAATTTTGCCTGGAATTATTACTACTTGGGTCAGTTGTTGGCCAAACAAAGTAAATGGCGGGATGCAGTTACCCAATATCGAGAAGCAATTAAGCTCAATCCTAACTCGGCCAACTTCCACAACAGTTTAGGGGAGGCTTTAATAGAGCAAGGTGAATTCGATGATGCCATTCATTCCTCCCAAAAGGCTATTTCTTTAGAACCAAATGTGACAATTTATCATCAAACTTTAGCTTTAGCTTATGAAGCTAAATCAGATTTGTTAGAGGCATTCAAGAGTTGGCAAAAAGTTCTTTCTATTAATCCCAATCACTTGAGAGCAACTCAAAAAATCTGTTGGTTACAAACAGATGTAGCCCCAGATTACATTAGTACAGGAGATAAATTAAGTAAGGAAGAAAAAATCAAGGAAGCCGTTGATTATTACCAACAAGGATTAATTCTTAACCATCAACAGCCAATGTCGGTTTATCGTAGTTGTGGCAATAATTTAATTACTTTAGGTAGGTTTGAGGAAGCCGAAACAGTTTTTCAGCAATTAAAAGAAAGGTTTCCAGAACAACCAGATGGTTACGAACGTTGTGCCAAATTAACTCACTTTTGGCCAGATTGGGAGTTAGCTTTGAAGAGATGGAATGAGGCAGTTGCTAAGTTTCCCGACAACATCGGTTTCCAAATTCAGAAAGGGAATGTCTTGATAAATTTATCTCGGTTTGATGAGGCGGATGCAGTGTTTCAAGGAATCAAAGAAAAGTATCCAGAGCAACCTCATGGTTACGAACGTGC
>NZ_JBNHER010000071.1:4988-42040 GCF_050015975.1 Dapis purpurea BLCC-M126
TGTTTCAAGGAATCAAAGAAAAGTATCCAGAGCAACCTCATGGTTACGAACGTGCGGCCAAATTAACTCATTTTTTGCTAGATTGGGAGTTGGCTTTGGAGCGATGGAATCAGGCCATTGCTAAGTTTCCTCACAATATTGCTTATCAAGTAGAGAAAGGCAATGTTTTGATAAATTTATCTCGGTTTGATGAAGCAGAGGCAGTGTTTCAAGGAGTCAAACAAAGGTTTCCAGAGCAGCCTCATGGGTATGATGGTTATGCCAGAGTGGCTCATAGTTGGGTAGATTTGGAGTTAGCTTTGGAGCGGTGGTCAGAGGCTATTGCTAAGTTTCCCGATCGCATCAATTTTCAAATTTACAAAGGCAATGTCTTGATAAAATTATTTCGGTTTGATGAAGCGGATGTAGTGTTTCAAGGAATCAAACAAAGGTTTCCAGAACAACCTCATGGGTATGATGGTTATGCCAGGGTGGCTCATAGTTGGGGAGATTTGGAATTGGCTTTGGAGCGGTGGGAAGAAGCTATTGCTAAGTTGCCCAACCATTTTCAATTTTACCTGTGCAAAGGCGATGCGTTGATTAATCTGTTTAGGTATGAGGAAGCAGAAACTTGGTTTGAAGAAGTTGTTGCCAAATACCCCCATCGACATGAAGGATTATTCCAAAGTGCTTCTTTAGCTAGACGATTAGGAAATCTGGAGTTGGCCAAGCAAAAGTGGGAACTAGCTATTCAACATTTGCCAGAGCAGATTCCCGCTTATTGTGAGGCAGCCAGGGATTTGAAAGCTCTGGGGCGTTTTGCAGAGGCAGAGGAAAAATTCCGACAGGCTTTGCAGAAGAGTCCCAATGATTTAACCGCATTGCTTCAGGGCGGAATTTTAGCAAGCCAACAGGAAAATAGAGAGTTAGCTTTGGAGAGATTTGAGCGAATTATTGAGTATCATCCTCCTCAAAAAAGTATTGATGCTTATATACTGGCGGCAACGGAGTTAAAATATTTAGGTCGCCAGGACGAGGCGATCGCCAAGTATGAGCAGGTTTTAAATTTCAATCGCAGTCCTCACCTCCACCTTGAAGTTAAACTCTTAGGCACGTCTTTGACTTGTATTCAGGAACTAGGTTTGTTGCTCGACCGACTGGTTACAAAACCACCGGATAGTATTAAACATATTATCTATTTAGCCAGATTAACAAAGCAAATACTATGTTCTGGAATTTCTCGAAAGCCTTATTCTATTGGCTTTGTAGCTCAAGATGCTCCTTCGTTGCTGCCCAAATTAAAGCTCTTAAAAAAATTGTTTTGGCAAGTTCTTGCTACCCAAGAGGATTGTAAAAAGTGGAATTTGGGCATTGCTGATTTTGGGTATGATTTGTATTTGTTAGCGATCGCTCAACTATTGAATGAAAAATACTTGAGATTATTCAGTTTTTATTTTCATACCTTGATTCAGCAATGGCAGCAGGATTTATTAGTGTTAAAACACCTCAATATAGCTATCCAACTTCTCGAAAAAGAATCTCAGAGATTAAATAGTAGCGAGTGCGAAAGGGTCAAGCAGGTTCCCTCACCAATTGCTCCGCAATTGATCGATAATTTGTGTTTTGAAGATTTGTCATCATCTGCACGCTATATAATTGGTAGGGACGAACTTCTGGAAAGCTCTAAGAGAAAAGCTGCAACTACATTTTCACCATTAATGGATGAAGAAAAGGTGTTTTTTGAAGTTCCGATCCGAAATTTTGTAAGTTCGCTGAAGCTGAGAAGCAGACAAGATATTTTTATATATAAAGATGTTGTTTGGAATGCTCCATTTGCTTTTTCTCAAGGATATATTATTCCTCATTACGGTCTTAAAATATCTGATAAATTTGTTAATGAATTTGTTGATGACAATCCTAGTAGTGCAAAAGAACACGTCGCCAAATACGATACTTTTAAGTATATAATCGATCCTAGACCAACTTTAAAAGAGATACCTGTTAGCAAAAAAGTACTTAATACATATTATGAAGATGATGTAGTTTTCGGTTTACCCGTTGTTGGTTATATTTGGGGAGCATATCAGAACTACGGTCATTTACTGCTAGACCAAATTCCTAGCTTGATTCTGTATCAAAAGCTGAATTTATCGTGCAAAATATTTGTTCCCCACATTACGGATAGCCACTGGGACATCCTTAACGCTTTGAACATACCAAAAGAGCAAATTTTGGTGAAGCCAGAGCATAAGTTTAAGCACTTAATAATTAGTGTATATCGATATGAAATAGAAATGCTAGAGTTTTATAGAAGATTAAGATGTTCGATTGCAGCAAATAGTTCGGATAAATTTCCCGAATATTGTCTTAGGAAAATATACGTTTCACGCAGATACTCTTCCTACAGACATATGGCTAATGAAATAGAAGTAGAAGAGTTAATGAAAAGCTTAGGTTTTTCCATTATTTATCTTGAAAGGCTGAGTTTTGAAGAAACAGCGCTGCTAATGCACCATGTTTCTCTGGTAGTTGCTCCTTTCGGCGCTAGTTTGGGAAGCTTCATCTTATGTCGTGCCCGCACTACTCTTGTTATTATATTTCCGCCAGATGCTTATCTCCTGCCAGATGTTTATAAAATTCTTGTTTTAGGGGAATATCAGTTTTATCCACTATCTGGAGATAAAACTGTTAACGGCTGGCAAATCAATACAGACAAATTAGAAAAAGTCGTTACTAAACTAGTTGAGGGTCAAGTCAAGAATTAAACTGGGCGATCCTGATTCCAAAGCTAATACTTTGGGAGCGGTGGTTAGCATTAAACCAGCCGAAGCAATCTCTCTCGAAAAAAGTTTTAAAGTTAGATTGCTTCGGGGGGAGCTATCTAAAAAAACAAAATTAATTGCTGTCTCCCCCCCTCGCTGCCGACATCCAATGTCTTAAGTCAGTAGAGTTCTTCCTACAAATAGATATCTCCAAAAAAGGTTCTCAAACCCTTACCCCGCCGTTCCCAAATCCGTATTTTTGGAGATGTCTAATGAAGCGATCGCCCCCATTAACTAAACTGAAACTTTTGCTAAAAGTTTACGTTCCAACTTATGAGAAGCCATTTGGCGAATCTGCTCCACAGTTTCTTGACCAAACTTGCGAGCAATCATCTCCAAATACCCAGGATTATTGTAATAAACTTGGAAAGCCTTATCTCGAAACTCCAACACTTGAGCGGAAGACAGATAATTAGTTCCCAAAGGCATCGTATCAAATCCGTGTTGGGAGTAACCAGTCCAACTCTCAGGCAAAGGCAAACCCTCTTCAACTGCTTTATCGTACAAAGCAGAACCAGGGTAAGCCATCCCCGAGTAGAAGCTAATGAAGTCGCATTTCAAGTCTAGAGCTAAATCCAAAGTTGCCTCCATGGTTTCCAAATCGTCCTCTGGCAAACCAATAATATAGTTAGAAATGATATACATACCTGCATTCCTAATCTTGTTAACAGTTCCGTGAATCTCTTCTTGCTTGTATCCTTTCTGAACGTCATCTCGCACCTTTTGGCTGGCATTCTCTATTCCCAATGCCATCCAATTAAAACCAGCCCGCTTCAGCTTATCCAGCATATCGTCCCTTATTGTATCCACACGAGCGCAAGCCCAAATATTCAAGTCATAGCCCCGTTCGATAATCCCATCGCAAATCCCCAAAACATGTTTGGGATTTAGCACGAACATCTCATCAGAAATCTTAAGATTCTTAACCCCATACTTATTCACCAGCAAGTCTATTTCCTCCATCACTCGCTGAGGACTCCAAAAACGGTAGCTATTGATCATTTTCTTGTACCCCAACTTCTCCTCTCCACTTTTGAAAGGAGATTGGATACAACAGTAACTACAGTGAAAAGGACAGCCCAATGTCGTGTAAAGCGCGGCATAAGGTTGGCGATCGCGATCGCCAAAACAATGCCAGTTATGGGCCCTATACTTTTCCATCGGTAATAAATCCCAGGCAATTCCCGGCATTTCCTTCTCCAGAGCCATCAACAAAGGAGCTGCCCTATTAACCTTCACCTTATCGCCGTCCATATACCATAAACCCCGTACTTTTGTCAAGTCAGTTCCTCCCGATTTGAGGGCTTCTATCAGTTCCAGCATCGTGTAGAGTCCTTCCCCAGCAGCCACAAAATCGGCATCTTCTTCTCTTAAACTCCGCTCCGGCAAAGCTGCCACATGACCCCCTACGAGCAATACTTTTTGCTTTGGATCCTGCTGCTTAATAGCAGTACAGACAGACCCCGCCCCTGGCATCACTTGAGTAGAACCTGAAGGATGATGGCCATAAACTACAATTGCTGTTAAAAAAGGGTTTAGCTCGGCAACTCGCGCTGCAGTTTCATCTGCCGTCAATTCATCAGCGCAAGCATCAACAATTTGTACGGAAAACCCCTTGTTTCTAACAAAAGTTGCCATTAATCCTGCCCATACAGGAGGTTCTATAGCCGACAAATTCGTACTTAGAGATTGATAAATCTGCTTGCGATTTGCGGGATTTACTAATACCAGGTCTAAACTTTTTTGGCTCATAATTGTTTTTCCTTAATGCGTATTTATTTATCTTGCCCCATGTACTGGAATTATTGTTCCACTAACAAAAGAAGATTTTGGAGAAATTAACCATGAGATTAATTCAGCAACATCTTCAGGAGTTCCTAAGCGCTGGACTTTAAAAATTTTTGCACTGAAAATAGCTTTAAACCCAGTATTGGCAAGGCAAATACCTGGGCTTGCTTAAAATAGCTAAAACCTAGATATATCAAGAAAATGTTTAATTTTAGGTAAAAGCATTACTGTATAAGGGTTTAATATTACTTTCAGCCTGTTTTATCCTAAAGTCTAGGTGGCATGGCGACTAAACACTGGACGTAAGTTGGTCAGAATTTGCTCTATTCGACGTATTATGTGCATAGTATAGAGATTAGCTGGTAAAAATTTAGACATTAACCAGTATGCACCATTCCCTGACTTTTTAGTGGGGAATGTTTTTTTCCACTCAGAACTTTGTACTGTCCAGTTACATATTGTTTTGATTTATAGAATATTCTTGTGATACCATTCTAAAGTACGCCTAATTCCTTCTTCAAGATTGATAACAGGCTCCCAACCTAGCTGCTGTTTAGCTTTGTTACAATCCAGAAAAAGGCTAGTTTTAATGGTAGACTTACTTAAATCGTGTTCAATTTCCAAAGATTTCCCGGAAACTTTCACCATCATTTCCACTAACTTGCGAATTGAAATTGCTTTTCCTAACCCGCAGTTAAACAACTCATAAGGCGTTGTTTGCTTGCTTAAAGACAACTCCACAAATTTCACGAGATCGTCCACATGGAGTAAGTCCCGTTTTTCTTCCCCCGTTCCCCAGACTACAATTTTTTCATTAGCCGTCATCACCTTAGTTACAGTTGCTCCAAACACATGACTGTGTTCTAAATCGTACTTATCGTAGGGACCGTAAATGTTGGAATGACGAATAACCGTATGTCGAGTCCGACCCATACGGGCAAAAAACTCACACATTTTTTCAACATATAATTTAGTCCAACCGGTGCCAAAATATCGGGGATGAAGTTCTTGAGAGGCATCAAAATCATCCTCTAACAATGCTTTTTCCGAAGATTGATACATAACAGTGCAACTAAAAAAGACAAAATGCTCCACGTTACAATCAAAAGCTGCCCTCAAAAGCAAGGAGTTCATAACTGGACGATCAGTAATATGAACATAGGTTTGATTCACAGTATATTTTGAACCATATGTCGTTCCAGCCGCCTGAATAATAACATCCATTCCTGCAACCAAACGCTCCACATCTTGAGGATTTCGTAAATCTCCCTGATACCAAGTTACGTTGTCTAGCTCAAAAGGAGGACGCTGATGCCAAACTGCATGAACCTCATATTTATGCTTGAGAGCAAAAGATTCAGTAAAATTTCTGCCAATAAACCCAGTTGCTCCGCAAATCAATACTTTTTTCATTTATCTTGCCCCATGTACGGGAATTATTGTGCCACTAACAAAAGAAGATTTTGGAGAAATTAACCATGCTATTAATTCGGCTACATCTTCAGGAGTACCTAAGCGCCCTAAAGGTATTTGACTAATTTTGGGATGAAATTGTTCGCTCAATAAAGGGTCTTCAAAAGAGTCAATTAACCCCGGACTGACAGCGTTAACGCGAATCCCTTCATGCCCTACTTCCCTTGCTAAAGAAAGAGTCAAAGCATTTACAGCACCCTTAGATGCAGCATAAGCTAAAAGCCGATTTCCTCCAAAAGTAGCCACCTGGGAACTCAAATTAACAATCGAACCACCCATCCCCCCTTTAGAAATAGCCATAGGATTAAAAGCTGCTTTACACAGTGCCAAAAGGCTAAAGACGTTCACTTGAAAAATTTGATGCAAGTCTTCTGGGGATTTTTCTGTGAAAGGAGTTCTGCTTTCAAAAATGGCTGCATTATTAACCAGTCCCACAATTGGTTGCTTAGCCCATCCAGTCATCTCGCCAAATTTCTCCTCAATGTCGTCTGTTTCTAACCTTAACTGAAAGGACTTTGCCTTTTGCCCCATTTCATAAATTTGAGATACTATATTATCCGCCTTTTCCTGGGAAGAATGCCATGTTAAGATGACATCGTATCCCAATCGTGCGAGGCAAAGGGATGTTGCTTTGCCAATGCCACGACTGCCTCCGGTAACGATGACGGTTCCCCGTTCTTTTGTCATTGTCTGACGTCTAGCCTCCAGAATTACAACATTAATTTTCTTTTTTGTCAAGTTTTTTTTCCAAGTTCCGTTAATACCTTATAACCGTCTATAGGCTAACCAACTTAGAATGGCGATCAGCTAATTTTTGATAAGAATGCAAATAACGCCCTCGCTTGCTGCCATACCATACCACTTCGCGAAGCCAGTCATCCAATGATGAAAAGCTCTTTTCAATCCTGACTTCTACCCCAAAACCTTCACTATTTCTTTCCAATCCAGTAAAATTGCCGTGGATTCGTGCGTCATATACGTCCCCAATGTTCCAAAATGTTTTAAAACTAGACTTTTGATGTTGCTGTCCGGCAGGTAAATTTAAAAGATTAAAGTTAAACAAACAGCTTTCTTCTGCAATTTCATTAAGACTCTTTATCCCATAATGGGAAGCAATCTCTGGGAGACTCTCCACTGTTGCTGATACCAACAAATTAGAAATTTCACCGTATAAAGAATCAAACCCACCATTAGTCGCAAACTCGATGAAAATATACTCATCTACTATCCAGTAAATGTTCAGCCAATCCTTGGAGTGTAGGTACTCTGGTGCCCCGTTGACAATAGCATTAGCATTTTCCCTGAGTTTTTGGACAATAGAAGCTAGGACTGGATACTTTTCAGCACTGGCATTCATAAATGCTCCGACGATCCTTAACAAAGGAAGACCTATTCCTCCATTGAAAGTAGCAAGGGGAATCTGTGCAACTTTATCAAAGTACAGGAATGCTACAAGCCAAGAAGCAGAACGAATTTCTATCCATCCCTCAATTGACAGTGTATTAGTACCAACCACCAGTTCTTGTCTTTCCGCAATGTCTTCATCGCTATCTTTGAAGCCATGCCTATTAACAATATCTGTAAAAACCGTTTTTATCTGGTATTGCTCTCGATACTCCGGCCTTGCCATTTCTGCATTGGGAAGTATTGAGAGGTTATTAAATTGAATCCGATTATGTTGTCCGCTTTCAATTAATTTGCATAGCCCTTCCACAAAAGATTCGTAAGTTTCTCCAGGCAGTCCTAATATCAGGTCTGAATATGTGGTTACGCTGTCGCGAATGAATCTTTTTTGTAGCTCGAAATAACTAGATAGCTTGATATTGCTTCTTTTTATATTAGAAAGAGCTTCCTCTGATAAGGTCTGCATAGAAAGGGTAACTCCTCTACTGAGTCCATAATCGTAGAGTATTGTTTGCATCAAATAAGACCTTTCCGTGCTGTTTTTTGTGTTTTGAACTGATAGAGCGTGGGGATAACCCGTTTTCTGTTTCATCTTACCTACCATTTCTGCTATTTTTGGATCTCTGGGAAACATACCAAAGTTGGCATCGCAACAAAAGAGGTATTCTACCTTTTTATTGCTGAACCATTTAACTTCTTCCTCAAGCCTTTCATAAGAAAACTGTCCAATTTGTTTGGAACTGGTGGCGGAGCCCCAGTCGCAATAGGTACAGGAGAAAGGGCAGCCTCGGTTTGTCTCCCAAAGGCCAATCCACTGTTCCGTTGGATTTGACTCAATAAGTTTGTCAAAAACCCCAGATAGAAAGGGGGAAGGAATCTCTTCAAGGTCTCGAATACGAGGGGCGCGATCGCTGATAATGACTTTTCCCCCATCGTCGATGTAGGTACTGTTGGGAATTTCACCTCTATGCTCTTTTAGCAACTCCTCCAGCAGGATACTCACTGCAATTTCACCCTCGTTATGGAGTGCCATGTCAATATAGGGGTTTTCCCTCAGAAACTCTTCGGCATTGTCTGGAACTGATGGACCGCCAGCAAAGACAAAGCCACGGGGATTAATTTCTTTGAATGCTTTGGCAATGGACAGAGAAATTCTGGTATTCCAAGCGTACATACTCAGTCCTACTATATCTGCATTCTCAATAGCTCTTATGATGTTGCCAAGTTTATCTCTTTTATATATGAATGGTAAAAACTGATATTCTGATGCTGCATCCGATTTATTAGTAAAATAACTTCTGAGAATGCCCGCCGAGTAAGGTAGATAATTTTGATTTGAGAAGGAGTTGTTAATTTGAATCAGGGAAACTTTTTTCTTAGCTTTTATCATTGTTTTATCCTTCAATACTTCGGACAGTTTTTAGACTCAAGGGTGAAAAAAGCCCCAAGTCTATTACAATAGCATAATGTCCATTTTAATCAAGTTGAGGCTAACATGAAAATTGTAGAGACCATTTTACAGCAAATTGGCAATTTATCCAAACCCAAGCAAAAATTCATTCTAGGTTTGTTTTCCACAATCTTCATCGTCTGCGGTCAAGTAAATTTCACTAACGCTAGTAGATAACGATATCGATATTAGCATCTAAGAGATCGGAATCTCCGAATAAACCAGCAACATATGTTCGGAATGTCTTTTTTTGACTCTTCCGGGTAAATAAACGCTTCAATTTGTTGACACCAAGATTCAAAGCGTCTTGGCATGGCTTCAATAACCTGATCTTCCATTGGACTACACTGCTCCTACTGAGTCTGACGTAAACCTCTCACCGTTACAACATTAATTTTCTTTTTTGTCAAGTTTTTTTCAAAGTCCCGGTAATCTTTATCTGTCCTTACTTATGGGTAAAGTATAGACCGTCTATAGGCTAACCAACTTGGAATGGCGATCGGCGAATTTTTGATAAGAATGTAAATAACGCCCTCGCTTGTTGCCATACCATACAACTTCGCGAAGCCAGTCATCCAATGATGAAAAGCTCTTTTCAATCTTGACTTCTACCTCAAAACCTTGACTTTTTCTTTCCAATCCAGTGAAGTTGCCATGGATTCGTGCGTCATATACGTCTCCAATGTTCCAGAATGTTTTAAAACTAGACTTTTGATGTTGCTGTCCGGCAGGTAAATTTAAAAGATTAAAGTTAAACAAACAGCTTTCTTCTGCAATTTCATTAAGACTCTTTATCCCATAATGGGAAGCAATCTCTGGGAGACTCTCCACTGTTGCTGATACCAACAAATTAGAAATTTCACCGTATAAAGAATCAAACCCACCATTAGTCGCAAATTCAATGAAAAGATATTCATCTACTGGCCAGTAGATGTTGAGCCAATCCTGAGAGTGTAGGTATTCTGGTGCGCCATTGACAATAGCATTGGCATTTTCCCTTAGCTTTTGAACAATAGAAGCTAGGACTGGATACTGTCGATCGCTAGCATTCATAAATACATCAACAATCCTTAACAAAGGAAGACCTATTCCTCCATTGAAAGTAGCAAGAGGAATCTGTGCGACTTTATCGAAGTATAGGAATGCTACAAGCCAACAAACAGAGCGAATTTCTATCCATTCCTCAGTTGACAGTGTATTAGTACCAACTACCAGTTCTTGTCTTTCTGCAATATCTTCATCCCCATCTTTAAAGCCATGCATATTAACAATGTCTGTAAAGACCGTTTTTATCTGGTATTGTTCTCTATACTCTGGCCTTGCCATTTCCGCATT
This sequence comes from Dapis purpurea BLCC-M126, assembly GCF_050015975.1. Classification (NCBI taxonomy): domain Bacteria; kingdom Bacillati; phylum Cyanobacteriota; class Cyanophyceae; order Oscillatoriales; family Microcoleaceae; genus Dapis; species Dapis purpurea. The sequence continues at coordinate 15,240 of NZ_JBNHER010000071.1, forward strand.
GGGAAGTATTGAGAGGTTATTAAATTGAATTCGGTTATGTTGTCCGCTTTCAACTAATTTGCATAACCCTTCAACAAAAGATTCGTAAGTTTCTCCAGGCAACCCTAATATCAGGTCTGAATATGTGGGCACGTTGTCCTGAATGAATCTTTTTTGTAGCTCGAAATAACTGGATAGCTTGATATTGCTTCTTTTTATATTAGAAAGAGCTTCTTCTGATAATGTTTGCATAGAAAGGGTGACTCCTTTATTTAGTCCATAATCACAGAGTATTTTTTGTGTCAAATAAGACCTTTCGGTGCTGTTTTTTGTGTTTTGAACTGATAGAGCGTGGGGATAACCTGTTTTCTGTTTCATCTTACCTACCATTTCTGCTATTTTCGGGTCTCTGGGAAACATACCAAAGTTAGCATCGCAACAAAAGAGGTATTCTATCTTTTTGTCGCTGAACCATTTAATTTCTTCCTCAAGTCTTTCGTCTGAAAACTGTCCAATTTGTTTGGAATTAGTAGCAGAACCCCAGTCACAGTAGGTACAGGAGAAAGGGCAGCCCCGGTTTGTCTCCCAAAGACCAATCCATTGTTCCGTTGGATTTGACTCAATAAGTTCGTCAAAAACCCCAGATAGAAAAGGGGAAGAAATCTCCTCAAGGTCTCGAATCCGAGTAGCTCGTTCGCTGGTAATGACTTTTCCCCCATCGTCGATATAGGTACTGCTGGGGATTTGGCCTTTATGCTCCTTCAGACACTCTTCTAGCAGAATAGTCACTGCAATTTCACCCTCGTTATGGAGTGCCAGATCGATGTAAGGATTTTCCTTCAGAAAATCTCCAGCATTATCTGGAACTGATGGGCCACCAGCAAATACAAAACCATAAGGATTAATTTCTTTGAATGCTTTGGCAATGGACAGAGAAATTCTGGTATTCCAGGCGTACATACTTAGTCCTAGTACATCTGCATTCTCAATGACTCTTATGATGTTGCCAAGCTTATCTCTTTTATATATGAATGGTAAAAATTGATATTCTGATGCTGCATCCGATTTATTAGTAAAATAACTTCTGAGAATACCAGCTGAGTAAGGTAGATAATTTTGATTTGAGAAGGAGTTGTTAATTTGAATCAGGGAAATTTTTTTCTTAGCTTTTCTCATTGTTTTATTATCAATAAATTTAGTAAAACTTTGATTTATTAGGACTTACGCAAAGGTACTACATAAGGGGTATTGGTGCGTTACGCTAGCGCTAACACACCCTACTGGACTGTTTCACCTTAAATGTTGCAATAGCAAATTTTTAAGAGATAACTTCCTCTAGTTGTAATCACAAATCTAAAGCACTATTTTAGATGAAACAGTCTACTACTAATCGCGTTCATGCGTAAGTCCTGTTTATATTAAAGTTACCCGGATAACTCTTTCCTAGAATCGCGAATGCAAAGCACTGGCGCAACTAGCAGCTTTAATTTTTGGGTAATTGATTTAGAATATAACACAACTCCAGAATCTTTTCCTTTTCTAAATCTGGATAATTCCCAATATAGAAACCATAGAAATGAACGTGGTCTATATTAGGATATTGAGACAAATCTGGTTCTCCTATCAATTTCTTTAAGTAAGGTTGCCGTAACTGATTTCCACCTCCAGAAGTACCTCTACGAAACTCAACTTTGGCTTCGCCCATAGCTTGCATTACTTGTTCGCATAAAACTGGATCTGCTTCTTTAAGGATGAGAGTAAAAGCATAGTTACAGCTACCCTCCGTTTCAAAGTCAGTTTGATATTTATTGGAGTCTAAATTATCTAAAAATAGATGTAAATTTTCAGTACGAATTTTGTTATTGGCATCCAGTCGCTTCAGTTGGGAACGACCGATGACTGCATTAATTTCCGTACTCCTAACATTATAGGAGGGAAAAGCAAAAATAAAATCGGGGTTGAGGTCTGGATGCTTTTCATAATAAGATTTTTTTAACTCTTGGGAAGTAGATTCTCTAACCATGCCATGAGAACGAAGCATCCTTAGAGTTTCATACAAATTTGCATCATTAGTACAAATCGTACCTCCCTCAATGGTACTCATGTGATGGGCGTAGTAATAGGAAAAATTCGACATCAAGCCAAAAGTTCCTAACTTTTTCCCCTGAAAAGTTGCCCCGTGGGACTCGCAGACATCTTCGATTAGGGGAACATTTCTAGCTTCCAGTTCATCTAACAATCTCTGATCGAGACCGTTATACCCCAAAATATGAGTTATAAATACGGCTTTAGTTTCTGGAGTCAGTTTCTCAATAACTTGGTCAATATCCATTCCCAGAGTGCGAGGATTAATATCCACAAATACTGGTTTGTGCCCAGATTGAATCACTGAGGCAATATCTGAAACCCAAGTTAGAGTCGGAACGATAATTTCCCCTAGTCCGTAGATTTCCCTAATAGCGCACATTGTTAGCAAATTAGCTGAGGAACCAGAATTAACAAAGACGCTGTATTTAACTCCTAACCACTCAGACCATTCTTGCTCTAAAGCTCGTACTTGCTTGGATTGAGTTAGGATGGGGTCGTCTTGTTTGAGAAATTCAATTACTGCATCTAAATCTGCTCGCGTGATGTTGTTTTTCATCAGCGGCCAATTTAGGTTTTTATTAGTAGCTGTTGGTGTATTAAAGGTCATTTCAGTTATCAGGATTTCCTGGAATAGAGAGGCTTAAAATAATATTTTTGCCATTCCTATTAGGGAATAAGCAATAGGCAATAGGGAAAATTAATTCATAATTTATAGATAAGAATTGATTTTATTTTTGATTTTTGGAGATTTCTAATTATTAATTATTAATTATTAATTATTCATTATTCATTACTTAAAACGGTCCTTTAAATTCAAGATCTTTCAAATCTTCTCGTTCTTCTGGCAACCAACCTTTCTCCCCTTTTACCAATTCATAAGCTGTGGCAGCGATTGTACGTCCGTTAGGATAGAACAAATTCTCTAAGCTGGGAGTGGTAGGACAGGTTACTGGAGCAAACCCCAAGCTGCACACCTGTATTTGACGTTCTCCTTGCAAGCGTTCGATGGCCCTCAGAACAATTTCCGAACCAGCACCACAGGTAGTCCAACCATTGTCCACTACACAGAGCTTACCAGTTCTACCTACCGAATCCACAATTGTATCCATATCTAGGGGACTCAACCAAATTGGGTCGATTACTTCAGCTTCAATGTCCATTTCCTGAAGATAAGCCCTAGCCCGCAGGCACTCTATTTGCATAAAGGAAATTCCCACTAAAGTTACATCATTCCCAAATGCAGTGATTCTAGCCTTACCAGGAGGCACGGTATAAGTGTTTTCCGGTACAGGCCCTTTTTGGAAGTGGAGGATGCGATGCTCAACATACATAACCGGGTTTTCATCCCTCATAGCTGCGATCAAACAGCCTTTGGCATCGTAAGGGGTTGTTGGGGCTACCACTTTCAAGCCAGGAACGTGCATGAAAAAGGAATACAGTCCTTGGGAATGCTGGGCACCTTGTCCCCAGCTTTTACCAATCATGGAACGAACCACTAGGGGAATATTGACTTGACCACCATACATATAGGAACTTTTAGCTGCTACATTGACCAATTGATTCATGGCCAACATCAGAAAATCCATGCGGATATGAATATGAATGGGGCGCAGTCCGGCTAAAGCCATGCCTATAGCTGCTCCAGTCATGGCATCTTCTGATAGGGGCGTGCCAAATAATCGCTCTTGACCGTATTTTTCGAGTAAACCTTTAGTGGTTCCTTGAATTGCTTTGGGGTCATCTACATCAAGTCCAAAGACGATAGTTGAGTCATCCCTTGCCATTTCTTGGTCTGTTGCTTCCCGGATGGCTTCCACATAAGAAATTTTTCGCGAACTTGGGGTTTGAACTGCTGGTAATACTGATGTTTGAGCTAAAGATTCTTTATAGACATCTGTAAATAAATCGGCAGCTTCAGGAAACGGACTTTCTTCAGCAAATTGAATAGCAGCTTGAATCTCAGCTTCTACTTCTGCTTCAATTTGCGATCGCCTTTCCTCCTCAACTAACCCTGCTAATTTCAGCACTTGGTCGTTCTCGATCCAAGGTTCGGCTTCTTCTGGAGTGCGATAACCCAAGTGGTAATCCTCATTCGGGCCAACGTGTTCTTTCCAGCGGTAGGTCATGCACTCAAAGAAAAACGGCCCTTTTTCACCATTGCGAAGAGCTTTAGCTGCGGCACCAATTTTTTCGTAGATTTGGAAAGTATCGTTATTTTCTATCCTTTCTGCGGGCATTCCATAGCTGCGGGCGCGATCGCAGATATTATCCAAAGGCTGGCGGAGTCGCTGGTGGGTATGAATCGCATAAAAATTATTTTCACAAACAAAAATTATTGGCAAACCCTTGAGGGCAGCAAAATTCATACTTTCATGAAAAACCCCTTCATCTGGAGCCCCATCCCCAAAAACGCTGACTACAATCTGCTTTTCCCTTCGGTATTGCAAAGCATAAGCATATCCCACCGCATTCGGGATAGTACTTCCCACCACAGCAGAAGCCCCCATAACCCTTGCAGCTAGATTTATCAAGTGCATCGACCCACCTTTACCTCTGGCGCACCCGCTAGCTTTGCCATACAGTTCGGCAAACATCTCCTTGAGATTGCCACCCTTGGCTAAATAAAGAGCGTGACTCCTATAAGTGCCAAAAACCAGATCATCAGCTTGTAAAGCTTCACAAATTCCTACAGACACGGCTTCTTGGCCGATAGACAAATGTACCGGGCTTTTTATTTTGTCTGAGGGATAGATTCTGGCTATTTCTTCTTCCGTTCGTCTAATAAGGTAAATAGAGCGATAAAATTTTTCGTACAGTGCGGAATCGTACATTAGTTATTTTTTATTATTTTCGTTTGCTAAAAACCACTCGTAAGTTATCCCTAGAGCATCCTCAAAAGATATTTTTGGCTGCCATCCCATCAATTTCAACTTTCTTGATTCTAAAGCTTTTAACGGCATACCATCCGGCTTGCTCGGGTCAAAACGCAATTTTCCCGAATAACCTACTACATTTTGAACCAATTCTGCAAGTTCTCGAATTGATACATCCAGACCTCCAGCAATATTAATAGGTTCGGAATTGTCATAATTTTGCATCAAAAAGATACAAGCATCGGCGATGTCATCTACAAAAACGAACTCTCGTCGAGGAGTACCGCTACCCCAAATTTCCACAAACTCCGCACCAGCAACTTTAGCCTCGTGCATTTTGCGCAGTAGGGCAGGGATAACATGAGAATCCTCCAGACTAAAATCATCCCCAGGTCCAAAAAAATTTGCAGGTATTCCACTTACAAACTTGGCTCCATACTGCTGCCAATAGGCTTGACATAACTTGAAACCCGCAATTTTAGCAACAGCATAGCTTTCGTTAGTCGGTTCCAAATAGCCACTAAGCAGCGACTCTTCAGACATCGGCTGGGGGCAGTGTTTGGGATAACTGCAAGGACTTGCCAAATAGAGTAATTTCTTCACCCCATTGCGATAAGCACTATCGATGACGTGACTGACAACCAGGAGATTATCCAGCATCAATTCTGCGGGATATCTCTGATTTGCCCTAATTCCACCAGACTTACCAGCAACCAAAAACACATATTCGGGACGATCTCTGGCAAAAAAATCATCGACTATACCCTGGTTGGTTAAATCTGGTTCTTCTGGGGGTTCGCCAACTAGGTTTTTATAGCCTCGAATTTTTAGTTGTTGAAGCAAGGCCGAGCCAATTAAGGTTTCTCCCCCTGCAACAAAAATTTTGGCATTTTGTTCCACTGCATTTCTCATATTACGAACTATGGGTGGATTCTCGAAAAGCTTCCACTTCTTGATTCAAACGATACTTGTCTAGTGCAGAGTAATCTTCTTGTTGAGCTTCGCAAAAGATTATTTGGCTGCCCGTAAATTCAAATTTAAACGGTACATAAATTAACTTATTTAGCTTTTCTCTAATTTCTATTTGTTTCTCAGGCGGTACAAATAGCAGCAAAAAACCACCTCCACCGGCTCCGGTTAGCTTCCCACCAATAGCGCCCGAATCTCTTGCTAGCTGGTAAAGCTCGTCAATTTCTGGGTTAGAAACGCGATCGCTCAAACTCCGCTTTGCTTGCCAAGCCTCATGGAGCAATTCCCCAAAAGCCATCAAATCTTTACCGCTGTTTAAAATATCAATACTTTCCTCCACTAAATCTTTGAGAATTCTTAACTGCCTTTTTTTAGCATTGATGTCATTAACATAACTTTCAGCGATGTCTGATGCAGTGCGCTTAATACCGCTATAAAATAGCATCAAGTGGGAATTAAGTTCTTTAATGCGCTCTTGAGTTAGAGTTACCGGTCTTACGGAAAACTCATCGTTGGCAAGAAAAGTTACATGGTTGAGACCCCCATAAGCAGCCAAAACCTGATCCTGACACCCTACAGTTTCTTTGAGCATCTCTTGTTCTATGTTTATGCTCTCCTTTGCCAGTTGTTGCTTGCTAGGCATTTGGCCTTGGAGAGCATATAGAGCGTGGAGAAGTCCTACAGTAAAAGCAGAACTAGAACCCATACCGCTGCGAGCGGGCAAATCTCCGTCATGGTGAATTTCCACTCCCCGCTCTATTTCCAAATAGCGCAAAATTTCTCTAACTGAGGGATGGGTTATGTCGTCAATGGAATGACAATTCTCTATTTTAGAATAAACTACTCGAATGCGATGCTCGAAAAAGGGGGGCAGATAGCGACAAGTGAGGTAACAATATTTATCAATAGTTGTCGCTAACACAGCTCCTCCATGTTGGCGATACCAAGCTGGATAGTCTGTGCCACCCCCAAAAAAAGAAATTCTAAACGGAGTTCTGCTGATTATCATTAGTTTCTGTTTTATCGGATATTACCAATCTGTTTTCCTTCTATAAAATCCTGCAAGGGTGCTAGAGCTGGAGGAACAATATCGGATGGTAAAGCGGTAGGTTTAAAAAAACTTAATTCCTCGCTTTCGACACTGCAAGATAATTCACCGGATATTATTTTTGCTTCTAGGATGATATCCACCAGATGAACGACATCTCCATTATCTAAAAAGGTAACAATCCGACCTTCTGCTTCGGAATAAACACCTAAAAGTCGAGTAATTTCAACATTTAGTCCGGTTTCTTCTTTTACCTCTCTAATGGCCGATTTTTGGATGGTTTCTCCAGGTTCAATTCTACCGCCAGGCAAACCCCACACACTACAATCGCTGCGTTTTTCTAGTAATATCCAGCCTTGATGGTCGGTAACAATTACGCCAGTGCCGATTCTGACACGGGTATTTGGATCAGCTTGCTTCTTGGCGTACATTTTTTCAGCAGTTGGATTCATAAGTCTCCTCCCGTATCTGCAAACAATTGCTGTTCTACTAAGCTACAGAGAATATGCTCGACTGCTAGGTGTGCTTCTTGAATGTACTGGGTGTTTTGACTGGGAACGCTAACGACTACATTTGCTAGTTGTGGTAACTTTCCACCTTCGCCAGTTAGAGCAATCGCTTTCATTCCAATTTTCTGTGCTGCTTGAACAGCACGGATAACATTACCCGAGTTGCCACTGGTGCTGATACCTATCAGAACATCTCCAGTTCTTCCCAGTGCTTCCACTTGTCGCTCGAAGACGCTATCAAAACCGCTGTCGTTTGCTATAGCACTCATAACTGATGTATCTGTGGTCATAGCAATGGCAGCTAGTCCTGGTCTTTGAAAATCCTTATTCAACCAATTAACCAATTCTCCTGCCATGTGCTGACAATCAGCTGCACTACCTCCATTGCCACACAAGAGAACTTTACCATTCAAACGTAAAGTATTACTTATCGTATCAGCAGCCATTAAAATTGACTTCATGCAGCAATCTACCATGCGACTTTTGATTTCCGCAGTTTTTGACAAATGAGAGAAGACTATCTCTTCGTATTCCAATCGGTTGTTTTTATATGAGTTCTTAACTTTGAGTTGCATTTAAAACTATCCTTTTATATCTATTAATCCTCGGATTACCAAGGCAGCCTCTAAAACATTTTTCACTACATAGTCAGGAGTGGCTTGATTTTCAGCAGCAACCTGACTACCATAACCAGTACATACTAAGAATGTTGTTGCTCCCATCCTTTGACCTAACTCAATATCACATGGTTTATCGCCAATAACAAATGCGTCTTTAGGGTTAAATCCATGTTCTTTTGCTGCTAGTTCTAGCAACCCAGTGCGAGGTTTGCGACAGTTACAATCATCCATTGGGGTATGGGGGCAAAAGTAAATATTTTCTACATAGACACCTTCAGATGCTAGAAGTTCCTCTAATCGTTGGTGGATTTGCTCCAAACGAGACTCGTCAAAATATCCTCTACCAATAGCAGATTGATTGGTCACTATCACCAATCCTAATCCCATTTCCCTTAGCAAGCGCAAACCGTCAGCAGTTCTCTTAAGGAGTTCCACCAGCTCTGGATCACTGAGGTAATGACGTTCCCTAATTATAGTACCGTCTCTATCTAGAACAACAAATCTTGGTTGTTTCATCTCGCTACTATATTTTTTTTAAAAAGTCAACTGCAGCACTATAAGATTCAGGAGTTCCAATGTCGAGGAAACGAGCTGATGGGGTGCAATACCCATAAAAGCTTCTGCCTAACCAATTAGGAAATAGCTCTTTTTCTAGAGAAACAGGTCTATTTTCGGGAATTGTTAGGAGCATATTACGCTTGAAGAGATAAACTCCTGCGTTAATCCATCCCGGACCACTGCTCTCTACTTTTTCTGCAAAGCTTAACAGTTGCCCTTCCTCATCTACTTGTACCCGTCCATAACGTTTGGTGTCGCTAACTTGGGTTAAAAGTAAAGTTGCTTCTGCCCCTTTAGTCAAGTGCCAAGAACAAAAATCATTGAGGTTAGTATCGCAATAGGAGTCACCATTCAGTACCAACACGGAATCAGATGCCAATAGGGGCAATGCCAGTCGCAAAGCTCCGGCGGTGCCGAGTTGAGATTGCTCTTGGGAATAGATTAGTTCTAAGTTGCCATAACTGTCGCCGAAAGTGGTTTTTATTTGTTCTCCCAAGTAACCAGTGCAGATAACAACCTTTTTTACTCCTACATTAGCTAGTTGTTCCAAGAGATAGGCTAAAAAAGGTTTGTTGCCTACTTCAGCAATAACCTTTGGGCGATCGGCAACTACCGAACGTAGCCTAGTTCCTAAACCACCTCCCAGGATAGCTGCCGTGACATTTGTCAGTTTATGTGGTTCCATCCAACCTCAATTAAATATTCTTAAATTTTGTCCTTCCCAGCATCCGGTATCCCTTGAGCAATTCTTGAATTCCTTCGTCTAAATTACGCTTGGCTTCAAACCCTACCTCTCGTAATCGTTGGTTAGAAACAATATAGTTGCGCTTGTCTGGGTCGCTACCTATTGGGGCAAAATGCAGATAGAAATTAGGCACATATTCTTTAACTTTCAAAGCTAATTCTTCTTTGGAAAGGTTGGCCGCATCTAGTCCGGCATTGTAGGGGCGACCAACCATTTTTTCGGCATTTTTAATCCCATGAATCATGCAGTCTGCCACATCCCTAATATGAATGTAGTTGCGTTTAAAATCTTTTTCAAAAATTACTAGATAACCTTCTGTTACGGCAGCGTAAACGAAATGATTCACCAGTAAGTCCAGACGCATTCGAGGAGACATCCCAAATACTGTTGCCAAGCGGAGGGTAATAGTATTGGGCGCTTCTAAGACTGCTAACTCTGCTTCCACTTTAGTTTTTCCGTAAAGAGAAATTGGTTCTAAGGGTGTGTCTTCCGTGCAGTAGGTTTCACCAGATTTAGTTCCATAGCCACTGTTGGTGGTAGGATAAACTATTAATTGTTGAGGAATGCGCAAACGAAGTAATAATTGGACTGCCTCATAGTTAACAGATTTGGCTAGCCAAGGGTCTTTTTTGCAAGCTGGGGCACCTACAATAGCCGCTAGGGGGATAATAATGTCTGCATCCTTGACAAGATTACTCATAATTTCTTCATCCCGGGCATCACCGATGACAAAGTTAAATTTTGGATGGGCACAAAGATGAAATAGAGAGTTTTGATCGTAAATTAAGTTGTCTAGAGCTATTACTTGGTATCCAGCATCAAGTAGATGTTCACATATAATCGACCCTAAATAACCAGCAGCTCCTGTTACTAGAATCTTTTCATTCATTCTATTTTTCCTTTCAAATATAAGTTCCCTGCCATATAATTTTTAGTCTTAGGGGATAAAAAAAGAAAATTCTGTATTTCAAGGTTCTATATTCCATGAGGTACTGTTAACGAAATTATGACCCTGGAGGCTAACTGTTAAAGAAATTCCCTTGTAGGAGGCTAACTGAATAACTGAAATAACCCCCATTCATATTCAATTTCTCTGTTCGCAATTTAACATACCTTCCAACTCCGTCCTCCACTCATCACTAAACTCACAATCTTTTAACTCTTCAAAATAAGGCCCACCAAGAGTATGATGAACTAAACTAGCATCTGGATTAGGCTCACATTCTCCCACCAAATGATTCCAAGTAGGGGGCAACTCCCCAATTAACTCATCACTTTCCAACCACTTAAACTGATGCAACTCCAACCCAGAAGCAGTATTCACATATTCAGGAGTTAACGCTCTACATTTTTCATTATTAAACAAAATCATACTTGACCAATTCTTTTTAGGATAAGGAGTTTGAGGTTCCCCTAAAAACTTCTCCTTATGCTTCGCTTCATAATCATGCTTAACTACCATCACAGCATAACGATCATCCCGTAAATCCCACAATTTAGTAATATCATCCAACATCACCATATCGCAATCCATAAAAATAGACCAACCCCTGTATTCCGACAAATAAGGAGTTAGAAACCGGGAAAAAGAAAAATCTGTAGACTGTAAAGGATGACGTTCCCTAGTAAACACCCCTTGAAGTTGAGACAGCATCAATGGAGCAATACTAACAGGTTGCGACGCCCTAAAATTAATACTATGAGCTAATACACTAAAAGCCACTGCTTCGCGATAGTCATAACCAATGTAGACATTAATCATTTATTTTTACCTATAGCAATCTTATCTAAGTTGTAATATTTTGGTGGTAGGGGCGAACGGCCTACAAGATTCAGAATTTTAATAGTTTTCAGCTCAATTTAACTATTATAGAAATTGTCACAATCAATTGAGAATTGCTATATCAAACTATTAATAATAGAATCTTTTTTTCCTTGCAGCTCTAACAACCATTCCACTGCCTCCCTAACGGCACCATGACCTCCAGATGCCGTAGTTACATAAGCAGCATAACGCTTAACCTCCAGGCGAGCATTCCTCACAGCCACAGGTATTCCCACCTGCTTCATCAACGGAACATCAGGCAAGTCATCACCAATATAAGCTACCTGACTTGCCTGAATATTATGCTCCTGAAGTAGAGAAGTAAAAGCTAATGTCTTATCGTGATAACCTTGATAGACATCATCAATTTTTAACTCCTTCGCCCGACTTTCTACTACCTCAGACTTTCTGCCAGTAATAATAGCAACCTTCAACCCAGATGTTCGAGCCATATTAATTCCCAAACCATCTTGAGAATTAAACCTTTTCATCTGCTCGGTATTTCCCAACAGAATAATGCCCCCATCTGTCATCACCCCGTCCACATCCAAAACCAACATCTGGAGGTTAGTAGCTAGATGTTGCCAATGGTTTCTCCTCAACCACCACATTTTTCTGAGTCTCCACACAACTATTTGTAACCTCTCGAATTCGTAATAGAGTCTCCAAAAAACCAGATAATTCAGCCAAAGGCAAAGAATTAGCACCATCAGACTTAGCCTCTGTGGGGTTAGGATGAGCCTCAATAAACACCCCATTACAACCCACAGCTACAGCAGCCCTAGCTAAAGGTTGAATAAATTCTGCTTGGCCACCAGACTGAGTACCCATCGCACCAGGTAATTGTACGGAATGACCAGCATCATAAATCACTCTAGCTCCTGTGGCAGCCATTACTGGTAGAGAGCGGAAGTCTACTACAAGATTATGATAGCCAAAACTGCTGCCTCGCTCGGTTAAGAAAATATCTTGACAACCAGAAGCTTCTAACTTGTCTACAATATTTTGAGTTTGCCAGGGGGAAATAAACTGCCCTTTTTTTACATTAACTGCACATCCTGTTTCTGCTGCACCTACTAATAGATCAGTTTGGCGACATAAAAAAGCTGGTATTTGCAAAATATCAACTACTTCTGCAACTGGTTTTGCTTGGGAGGGTTCATGAATATCAGTTACAGCTAACAAGTTAAACTCTTTTTTAATTGTTGCTAAAATTTCTAATCCTTTTTCTAATCCTACACCCCGAAAAGAATTAATAGAGCTACGGTTGGCTTTATCAAATGAGGATTTGAATATAATAGTTACTTCTGGATGTTGTTGTTGTAGAAAAGCTAATTTATCTGCCACAGTGGCACAGATATCATAACTTTCTATGGAACAGGGGCCTGTAATTAGGATAAAATTATTAGGTATTGTCATTTCAGTGATCAGTTATCAGTTATTAGTTCTCAGTGCCTCCGCCTGAAGCTAGAGGTTTAAAATACTGAAGTTTATTTTTTTCATACCCTCTCTAGAGGGAGGTATGAGACCTTATTTTCTAGTCATTGGTTTTGGAAAGTCAAAAGTTAAAAGCTAGGTTTTTTTGACTGAAAAGCTTAATTAACGAGGTTTTCAGATTATTATTTTACATCATCAATTATAAATAATGTTATAAATCATTTCAGGAAGTTAGTATTGCACAAAATTCAAACAAAAATATTAACAGTAGAACAACATCTCCTGAATTCTTAATTCTCAATTCTAATTATTTTACTTCTTTAAGTTGGAATTGAGTCAAATCGTGCATCCTTACTAATCCTAAAACTTGATGATTAGTATCTACAACTGGTAGAACATAGACTGGCTTCTTTTTATTGTCTTCCATCATTTTCAAAACTTCAATGGCTGAAATATCTGGCTGACAAAATAGAGGACTTTTAGTCATACAATTTCCAACTGTGGAACTAAGAAAATGTTCTGGGTTATCCTTGACAATACGTCGAATATCCCCATCAGTAATAATGCCAATTAAGCAGTTGTCAGAGTCAGCAACTAAAGCGGCACCTAAGGGTTGTCTGGTCATTTCAATCAGAGCTTCGTGCAGGAAGCTTTCTGGAGATAAGACCGGAACTTCTTCTGGTGCTTTGTGCATTAAATCATTAACTTGAGAACCTAACAATACTCCTAGATTACCAGCCGGATGATTTTCTGAGAACTCCGAAGCCGTAAACCCACGAGCATTGGCCACAGCAACTACTAAAGCATCACCTACAGCAGTCATAGCGATCGCGCTACTTGTCGGGATTTCTATTTCTGTTGCTTCTGCTGTAATATCCAGTTTTATTGTCCAATCTGCTAATTTAGATAGTGGAGATGGTACTCGACAGACCATTGATGCTATTTTTGCCCCTCGTAGTCGAGCTACTTTTGCGAGAAATACTAATTCTCCTGTAGTGCCACTTTTGCTCAGACAAATTACTAGGTCTCTAGCTTCTACTAAACCTAATTCTCCATGTAGGGCATCATTGGGGTCAATATAGACAGCTTTTACACCAATACAAGCTAATTTACTGGCTATTTGTCTACCTACCAATCCTGATTTACCGATACCAGCCACAAAGGTTTTGTATTGATTTTCTATTAAGTATTGGGCTAAGTCCAGAAAATTTTGGTCTAAAGCTTCCGCTTGAGTCGCCACTGCCTGAGCTTCTTTAGTTATTGTGGCTTTTGCTACTTCTATAATTGAATTTTTAGTTAAGGTTTGAATCATTATTTTTTTTAGTCAATAATTAGAAAAATTTATGTATAATTTATTGATTGTAATTTATTTGACTTTGTTTTGTTGATTATAGTTTCTAGTATTTAACACACTATTTTTGGGATGCTACTAATTCTCGAACTATATCCAACTGCCACTGAGTATCTACCGATATGCCATGATGGTCAGTAATAAAAGTCATAATTGTTTTTCCTGCCTCTAAAAAACGTAACTGTTCTAACTTTTCTGCTAATTCTAGGTCACTGGTAGGTAATGTATAATAATCTTCGAGTACCTGTCGCTTATAGCCATAAATCCCAACATGACCCCAAAATTTAGTTGATTGAAACCAGTTTTCTGATTCCACATCCCGGACATAAGGAATCGGATTCCGGGAAAAATACATGGCATATCCAGCATAATTTTTTACCATTTTCACCACATTTGGGTCAAATATACCCTCTTCAGAAAGTAGACAAGCAGGAGTGACAATATCTGGCCAAGGGTTAGTATTCTCAAAAGTTTCAATAGTTTGGTCTATTACTTTTGCTTCCAACAAAGGTTGGTCGCCTTGGACATTAACGATAAAATCTGCTTCGAGGTGATCTATGATAGATACTATACGTTCTGTACCAGAAGCACAATCTGGGGAAGTCATCCAGACTTTGCCACCCCAACTACTGACAGCATCAGCTATTTCTTCGGAGTCAGTAGCAATATGAATCTCTGATGGTTTGGTAGCTTTTAAGCATCTTTGATAGACGTGCCACAACATGGGATGTCCGCCAATGTCTGCTAGTATTTTTCGAGGCAAACGAGTTGAAGCGAGACGAGCAGGAATGACTACTATTGATTTGAGGTTGCTCATTGCATTAGTTATTAGGAAATGAAATGCTGTTAACTATGTATAAGAAGATTTGGACTTATGATTTATATATTAAAGAAAGAATAGGTAGGTAGGTGATAGTAAAGTTATTAGTTTGAGCAAGGTAAGGAGGATTTTATTATTTTTTCCTAGAAGCAGCAATTCTATCCTCAACCATCATCCGCACCACATCCAACATTTTATATCTTGTCCTCCATCCTAATTTCTCTTCTGCCAATTTTGGATTTCCTCCTCCCCAAGCAATATCTGTAGGTCGAAACAAACTTGCATCAGTTACTACATGGTCTTGCCAGTCTAAACCCAAACATTCAAATGCTTGAGCCACAAAATCTCCTAAAGAATAACTTTCACCTGTGGCAATAACATAATCAGTAGGCTCATCCTGTTGTAACATCAGATACATACTTTCCACATATTCAGGTGCCCAACCCCAATCTCTAATCACATCAACATTACCCAAATGCAGCTTTTCTTGACTACTATTGGCAATACGACAAGCTGCGCAGACAATCTTTTGAGTCACAAACCTTTCTGGTCTTAGGGCTGATTCATGGTTGAACAGAATACCAGAACAAGTATATAAATTGTAGGCTTCCCGATAATTTGCTACTTGCCAAAAAGCTGTGGCCTTAGCAACTCCATAAGGACTTCTGGGCCGAAAGGGGGTATTTTCATCAGCAGGAAGGCCATGAGTATTGCCAAAGCATTCTCCAGAGGAGGCGTGGTAACTTTTAATGGGGACTTTCATAAACCGAATGGCTTCTAACAAGTTTAAGGTACCTGTAGCAATGCTTTCTAATGCCTCTACAGGTTGCTGAAAGGAAAGACCAACGGAACTTTGACCTGCTAGATTATATACCTCATCTGGTTGGATTTTGGTCAACACCTGCAAAACGCTACGAAAGTCGTTGAGAGCCATTGATTCTAGCTTGACTTGCTCGAATATACCTAGACGGTGTAGGCTAGCAAACTTAGACATTTGAGCGTCTCTGGATGTTCCGCAGACTTCGTAACCTTTGTTTAGTAATAATTGAGCTAAGTATGCTCCGTCTTGACCACTTACTCCACTAATCAGGGCTTTTTTCATTTTTTAATTTTCAGATTATATATAAATTAGAGATAAACAGCAAATATATCATTTCAGGCTAGTCTTTGCTAAGAGTTTGTTATTAATTTCTATCTAATTCTGAATCGTTCAAATACAAAGATATATAATCAAATATACAACTATTATCTTGTGTATTTAGTTGTGATAAATTTCTTTCAGCAAAAATATTTTTAATACTTTGATTAAAGTATTTATTAAATCTATATTGATCTGCTTTTTGCAAAAAATACACTGCTTCATCATCACATTTTTGTTCAGCCAATAATTTACTGATTTTGTAGTTAAATAGACCAGAATCTGGTTTTAAATTAACTGCCTGACGATACTTCTCAATTGCTTCATTAATACAACCTTGTTTTGCCAAAGCGTCCCCTAGATTATAATAACTCCAAGAAAAATGAGGATTTAATTCAATTGCCCGCCGATACTCCCCAATAGCTTCCGCTAATTTTCCCTTCCGCTTAAGTTGATTACCAACCTTATTCAAATTACCAGCAGTTATTGGTAAAATTTGCACTTCTACAGTTTGATACTTACCCCCTTTATCCTTAAACCAATACCAAAGTTCAGCAAGTACATCAAATTCTAATCTAATTTTTCCCTGCTGTAGTTGATTAGTATCTAGTACAAAATTAAATTCAATTTTTCCACCATTAATTAACTTATCATAACCTATTGAAGTCCTAAATTCCTGATGATCATGATTATTTTCCTCATAAACCCAAATCCCAATTTTAATAACTTCTAAATCATCAACAAATATATTCCAATCGCGACCGCTAATATTTTTCAACTTACCTGAAACTTGCAACAAATCTCCTGGTTCTAACAGTGCAGGCGGTTCATGAATTTCCAATTCATATTGGTAACCATGAATTTCTTTGATCTTAGCAACACCATTTAATCTCTCAAAATTACTATCAGTAACTAAACACCAAAATTTATCTACAATTACAAGTTCAACCTGATAAAACTGACTCAAATTATCAACCTTATTCTTAATATCAGGAAACTCTTCACCATAACCAAAACCACAAATAATACCACCAGGTTTGACAAACTGTAACCAGAAATTAATATCTTCCTCAATAGTCCTATTTTGACCGTCTATATTTTGACAATAAACATCTATAGACTTATCCCACTCAGCAAAATCCTGGGGACTAAAACCTTGTAAAGTAAGTATATTAGGACACTTTTCGGTAAAGCTTCTAAATTTCTCTACAGTATAATCAGTTAGATATTTCTCTTGTAATTGTTGCGCATATTGTGCATTCTTTTCCCAAGGATCAATGCAGTAAACTGTTACTGAAGGATCGACACTTTTTGCCCATGCGTAAGAAGACAGACCTAAAGACGAACCTATCTCCAGCACAACTCCACCTATAGGCAACAACTTTGCCAAAGCTTCTATTGCCCAAAGTTCTCTTTCTGTAAATTGTCCTGGTATTCGTAAGTTGTAGGGCATAGTCTATCTTATATTATGTTCAAATATACAAAAATTCAAGTTTTAGATCGAAAGACAAACAATTTTTAAGAAAAGTCTCATTCAATATCTTCTTTTGGCAACACCTCGCTCCACAAGTTGCAGCACACATTAAATATTATCTATATCAACCCAATTCATCTAAATAAATTAATCCAAAAAAATCTATCAACTTTACTTCAAATTTCTAGGATTAATTTTTACCTCTATTCGACGATTACGTTGTCGATTAGTTTGAGAATCATTTTCTGCTATGGGGCGAGATTCTCCATAACCAATAGCCAGAAGACGATATCTTTGCCCCAGATTTTTTGATAAATATTCTGCCACTGCTTCAGCTTGTAAAAATGACAATTCTCGATTTGCTTTGACTTTACCCCGACTATCAGTATGACCAGAAATACTAATGGTCGCCCCTTTGTAATTTTTCAATTCACCAATTAAATTGTCTAGAATGATCTTGCCCTCAGAACGAATTGTATTACTACCCGACTCAAACAAAACATCACGAGGAAGCGTCACCATCATTTGATTTCCTGAAAAAACAGGTTTGGTAAATTGACTTATTTGTTTGCGTTCATTAGTCGAAAGGGGTATAGCCAACTGCTGGGAAATTAAATTTAATCTTGCCTCTAAATTTTGATTAGATCTACTGACACCTAATTGATTTTCTAAAGTTGTGGTTTGACCGATAAGAGTATTTAACTGTGTTTGTAATTCTTTAAGTTCTGTTTGTAATTCCTGTCTCTGGGCCTCAGTTAGTTCAACTTGGAGCTTCAGAGTTTCTGGAGTAGATTCAGGGGTGGCACTTGAGGATTGGGGCAACTGTTTTTTAGATACTATACCCTTAGCTCCACGCAGTAGTTTTTCTGCTATGGGTATCTCTTCAGAAGTAGAAGGATATTGAACAGCGATCGCCATTCCCAGCACCCAGGAAAAACCGCTAGCTACCACCAGCAGTAACAATCGAAATATTAAGGATAGTATTAACAGACCCATTGCCGGAGACCTAGGGTTTATCCGATCGGGAGAAGATTTACTCACGGTTTTTCCATTGGTGACACTTTCAATTTGAATCCTACCTCAAAAATTGGTTTAGAGATAATAAGCAATATAGTTGATATTCACCAAGGTTCTACTTCTAGGAAACCTTGTTCACTAAACAAGACCTTAAACTCCGCGGTAGATTGACTATTATCTCCAGCTACTATCTGTCGGTTCAGTAAATCTGGTAGAGGAGTTTTATCTACTTCATCAGCAGCAGCAGGATTTATTGGTTTGTAGCCAATAATAGAACCATCGGCAGCCACTGTGACACGATAAATTAAATCTCCGCTAATTTCTATTTTCCAAGCATCATCAATTGTTGTAGAGAGTAAATTTTGCAATTTTTCAATCTCTGCTGGATCGGTAATTTCGGAACTGGTAGTCAAAGACGACTCTACATTTTCTTCAGATAGTCTCTCCTCAGATGAATCAATAGTAGTCGATTCTGGAGAAGAGTCCAAACCTTCAGATGTTGGAGTAGGATTCAAACCAGGTTCCGACGTACTTATAGGAGATGGCTCTAAATTACCCACACTCTCATTTGATTCTGGTTGAGGTTCTCTTGGACGTTGTACTTCTGGAATAGGTACAAAGAATAAAGCCAACGCTGCTATTGCTAAACCAGACATTCCCACAGCAGCAGGTAGAACCTTTTGGGCCACAGGCTCCCCTGATTTGGCTTGTCTTCGAGAAACAGGTCTTACTGCTAAAGAGAAATCTGGTAAAGTCAGAGAATCAGCAAAAAACTGGTCTATTGCCTCAACCAGATCGAATAACTGAACTGTAGTTAAATCAATAATTCTTCCAGGTTTTTGATCGGCAATATTTCCACCAGAAACATTGCCATCAAAAAGAGTTAATCTATGGAGATTGACATCTATTTTATGTAAATGTAGCAACTCTTGGCTCTCAGTGTGGTGTCTAGGGGAAGATATGCCACTCAGAAATTCCTGAGCATAGCTACTAACTTGTCTAACCAAACTTTCAAAAAAATCTCGTCCCCCAGTTAATGGTGGCTCTTGGCCATGAATATGACATTCAGCACTCATTAATATAGATAATACTTGTCCTGGACTTAAGTTAGTTCCTCCAGTATCACTCAAGCCTTGCAAAATCAATTTGCAGTTAGGCAAACTGTACTGGCGTTGAATCGTCATTGCACTTAATTCTCCATAAAATTTGAAACCCGTAAGGTGCATAGCACCTCACGGAAGTAACCATTCTCATATTTTGCCAAAGCAATTATAGCAGAAGTCATAAGTCATAAGTCATAAGTCAAATTCGCAGCATGGACTATATTTGAGAGGTGTGAAAATGTCCGCACTGCCATAGCGACTGCTGTATTCAAGACTCTTCCTTAGAGAATTGGTAGTCATAACATCTTTCTTGATTTTTATGATAGATTTTCGTGCGGTACATCCAATAATTTAAACAAGAGAATACCACTAAAGCTATCAAGCTGGAGTACATTACTATTTTTATGCTCAACTTAGCTATTAAGCTAGTGAGGTTTTGTTAATTCTCTACTGGATGTTCTGGGAGCTTACAGAAATGTATTCTTAGGCCAAGGTAGCCTATATTGCTGATTACTCAACATTAATCATTACTTTTGTTTATTTTTTTTGATAAATCTTATTATATTGATATCTTTTGATTTATTTTTTGTCAATTATTAATCAAAAATCAAGCCAGTTACTATTCTATTTTCTATAGCTGGTTTGTCGGTAAGCATTCAGTTCAATTTCTGAAGTTTATCGGTATAAAAGTATGGGGCATACTTCGGTATATCCCGATGACCAAGAAAATTAGGTTTAAAGCTTATTACTCACAAAAAGGTTAATAGTAGAAATTTTGTCAAATATTTGTTTTAGTCAATTAAATATTTTGAAACCAGTGTTTAATTTTACTTATATAAGTTATTAAAAATAATCCTATAAACACAAAAACAGAAGGAGCTTTTCCCATCCTGGAAGTTATACAAATTCAAAAAAATAATGGTATACTTCCGATACAACTTCAGTTATTAAGTAATAAATAAACTTAAGTCATTTTTTTTAACGATTATCGGTATTAAACCAAGATATATTATCTCTTTGAACACTACTACCTACTCTCAAAGAGATGTAAGAAGAATGGATGAGATTTTGTATTATTTATCTCTATATATTATATTCTATATATTGTATGAAATACAAAAAATTGTGCAAATATGGGAATCTCCCTATCTCCCCATCCCCCCATCTGTCTATCAATCTTTGGTAGCAAACATTAACGTATTTCATATTATTTATCTTTTTTCTTCTGCATCTGACCAAACCACAGCCTTGCCTATCTTATTTCTTCTCTGTTGCAACATTAGCTGTTGCCTAAAAGCCTACAATATTTCACAATTCAGCTCAAAGCAAAATTAATTACAAATCCTATTGACTCCCTTTTCCCTATTCCGTGTTTCCTGCCTCAACTAAGAAATTTATTTTGTACAACTAGTTATATATTTATTCGTTCCTGAAATAACTTTGAGGATAAGTAAAATTATGTTTTGCAAAAGCTTGTTTAACTCGCCTCACCAAATCAGTTTTGTAAATATATTCATCCCTGGCATCTATAGGATAAGACTTTAACTGAAATTGAGTTCCCCAAGGTTTTTCTTCAACTAATACCCTAATTGGCAGTTTTAATTGAGTATACTTACTGGTATAAGCAGCCAGATATAAAATTTTAATTGCCAGTTCTGAATCTACTTCATGAGCCAAATAAAAATCCGTTGTAACTTGAGCTTCTAATGCACCATTATTAGCATTAGATATTGGCTCATTCCAAATTTTATTATGGGGAATAAATATCAGATTATCTTCAATAGTTTGTAAACGAATACCTCGCAAATCATAACTAACGATTTCACCATAATTTTCTCCTATTTTCACCCGATCTCCTACTCGATAGGGAATTTCAAATAGAGCTACTACTCCAGCAATTAGAGAACTAACATAATCCTTAAAAGCAAAACCTAAAGCTACAGCAATTGTACCTGTTATTGCTAATAAATTTTGAGTCGAAAGTTGCAAGAATAAACTTAGTACATAAATTGTAGTAGTAAATAAAATTAAAGCTTGTAGAAAAGGATCTGATTGTTTAGCTGCTGCTCGAAATCTTAAAGGTACTCTTTCTGACAACCATTTACTTAAAAATTTAACGCTGATGAGAAAACCATAAGCAAGAAGTAAAGCAATTACTGTTTGGAGAATAGTCCGAAAATTTATATTCTTGATGCTTATTCCTTCTAATCCTTGCTCTACTGTAAGTACATACAGATGAAAATTAAATGTTAATTCTAGATAGTTTAAAGATAAATTCATTCTATTAAATCAGTTATAAAATTATATTTTTTTAAATACCTACACAATTTTAAATAATGTGCAGGATGAACGCTAAATAAATTATTCAAACGTTGAATTATTCCCATTCGTAATAAATTTTCAATTTGGAATTGAATGATACTTTCAGATTCTCCTAAACTCAAAGCTAGATCAGATAAATTAATTTCTTTGTGCAAAAGCATAGAAAATAAAAGATAGCGGTCATCAGCCGTCAATTCTGGTAAATCTAATGATTTAACTTTTTTGTACTCTACCAGAATAGTCTCTGTATCTTCTGCTTGAGTATTAATATTTTCCAGATTTGCCAGACTCAAAGATTGTAACCATAATTGAGCAGCTACTGAACTTAATCCTTGGGAAATATAGGATAAATAATCAAAGTTTTCTTGGATTTTAGCAAGTTGTTTTTCTTCATCTTGATCGTTGTTTTTAAACTCCAGTTGATTAATTACAGGATTCAGCCATTCCATAATTTCTTCTCCTGTCATAGTTGGTAATGGTAGAGTTCTTGCAAAGTAAGAATTAATATTATAAACATGGTCAAGATATTGCCATGTTAAAGAATTACAACCAATTAACCAAAATCTAGAGTGGTCTTGAAAGATTCTGTTTCTTAAAAACTCAATTCCATCTAAACCATTTATCTGTCGTAGAAAGCAAAATTCTAAACAAGGAATAACTACTAATTCCTTAAATTTTTCAGAATTATTATCAACATCTAATTTGGTAGACAGAGCTAAATCTTTTTGTAAATTAGGAATAATATTCCAGGAATCTTTAGGTCTATTTGACCAGGATAATAACTTAATATCTTCAATATTTTCATAATTCCAGTTAGCTAAAGCTGATTCAATAATTTGGGATAAAGGTTCTACAGAACTACTGAGAATTACCAATTCATTTGTCTCTGGATTCTTTTGCCATTGCAATAATGCTTTTTCTAAAGTAGATTGCACAATTTCGAGGTATTTAGGATGACAAGATAAAGCTTGAATTTGTTGATTTAAATTAGAACTAATGTTTTTTGGGAGTTCATCAAGTTCATTCTCAGTTTCCGAGGATGGAGCTTTGATAAATAGAGATTTTAATTGATCGACAAGCTGCATAATTTTATTAGTATCTACAATTTCTAATAATTTAGAGAGTGTTTGTAAAAGAAATATTAAAGTTTGAACCTCAAGATAAATTTACATTGGCTGTAACTAGATATTTTTTTGCTCAAACTCAAAATAATATTTGCTAAGAACTGGCAAACAGGAAAATGGTCGGTATAATGTATTAATTCCCATATTGGTGAGGTACAAAATTCTAAGTTTGAGGGAAAGTTTAACTCAGAATAGGGCACAGTTCATTAATTGATCATTAAAAATGGGTAATGGATAATTATTTTTGTTTTCGGCTGTCGCCCACATGTTTGCGGAGCATTCCGTTAGGAAAACACTGCATAACAAGAATGCGGAGCATAACAAAAATTATCAATTATTAGGAGAGGCTTTAAACCTTTGGGGATTAATTATCAATTATCCATTTGTAAGAAAAATATAACTGTACCTCATGCTTACTGAAAAACTCTATATTGACATTGTATTAACATCTAAATTTTAATATGAACAAGGTTGATTATCTCAGAATTAGTTTGATAGATCGTTGTAATTTTCGATGTCAATATTGTATGCCAGAAGGTGCAGAAATTGACTATATCTTAAAACAAAATTTATTGACTAATAATGAATTACTAACTCTACTTAAAGAAGTATTTATTCCTGTCGGTTTTACTAGGTTTCGCTTAACGGGAGGTGAACCTTTATTACGTCCTGGTCTTGTAGATTTGGTTGAGAATATCTCCTCTTTTCCAGAAACAAAAGATTTATCTATGACGACTAATGGATTTTTACTGGCAGATATGGCAAAAGATTTATATCAAGCTGGTTTAAGAAGAATTAATATTAGTTTAGATTCTTTAGACTCAGATACTTTTAATTTAATTATTGGTAATAGAGGTCGTAGTCGTTGGCAGCTTGTTTGGAATGGTATTCAAGCTGCTTATGAGGTAGATTTTGACCCTTTGAAATTAAATGTGGTTGTTATTCCTGGGGTGAATGACCATGAAATTTTAGATTTAGCAGCTTTAACTATTGACCGTAATTGGCACGTTAGATTTATTGAATTTATGCCTATAGGTAATGATAAATTATTTGATGATAGAGGTTGGATTTCTTCTGAAGAATTAAGGCAAAGGATTAGGAAAAAATGGGGACTAACAGAATCTTTTGTCCGAGGAAATGGACCTGCGGATATATTTCAAATTCCTGGAGCAAAAGGAACCCTAGGGTTTATTAGTCAAATGTCTGAATGCTTTTGCGAGCGCTGTAATAGAATGCGTCTTTCTGCGGATGGATGGTTAAGACCTTGCCTTTTGAATGAAATGGGTCAAATAGATTTAAAAAATGGTCTGCGTAATGGAGTTTCTGTTGAGGAGTTACGGCGACAGATAGAATATTTATTAGGTATAAAACCAGAAATTAATTTTAAACAAAGAGAGTCTGGTACTACTGGAATTTATAGTCGAACTATGTCGCAAATTGGAGGGTAAAAGGAATTTATAATTTATAATTTAGAATTTAGAATTTAGAATTTAGATAGGCGAATCATAGGACGGGAATCATAGGATTAGCAAGGTACAGAAGTTAAATTATTACTGTAACTATATTTGAGAATTTGAGAATGTTTGTATCAGTAATAGCGAATGCTATATTTGCTCTGGGAAAAGGAGTTAGAAGTCAGGAGTTAGGAGGAAGTATAGATGGAGTATTGGAATAATCCCTCATATCAACTCTCATTAATTAAGTGCCAGAAATAAACATTTTCTCAAAACTTTGTAGGGAAATTCTATGGAAAATCCCTACATTCTTTTTCACGTCTATGTTTACTGTTTAACTACTAAAAATTAATAGCATAAACAATCATATGTCAATAATTAAACTTCTTCCCTCTTCCTTCTTCCTTCTTCCTTAGTTCTCTGAAAAACAAAAACTCTAAGCTTGTCTGGAATAATATTCCACAACTAATAGTTCGTTAATTTGAAGCGCCACCCAGTCCCGTTCCACAACACCATTAACTTTACCAACCAGTTTGTCTTTATCAAATTCTAAATGGCTAGGAATATTAGCTAAACCTGGATATTGGAGATTAGTCTTTACCATTTCCTTAGATTTTTCTTTTTGTTTAACACTAATTACCTCTCCAGGTTTACACTGATAGCTAGCAATACTTACTACCTTACCATTAACTGTTACATGACCATGATTGACTAACTGTCGTGCGCCAGGAATAGTTGGAGCCATTCCTAAACGAAATACGGTATTATCTAAACGCATTTCTAGATATTGTAGTAATACTTGTCCTGTGGAACCTGCTGCACGACGAGCTTTTTTTACATAACGTAGGAGTTGGCGTTCAGAAAGACCATAATTATATAGTAGTTTCTGTTTCTCTTCCAATCGAATCGCATATTCTGAACGCTTTCTGCGATTTTGACCATGTTGACCAGGTGGATAAGCACGTCTGGCACTTTTACGAGTTAGCCCTGGTAAATCACCCAGGCGACGTACTATTCTTAAACGTGGACCTCTATATCTAGACATAATAATTTCCTCATTAATGTAAAATTTAGCCACAATCCTATATCATATACTATTTAATTGCTACTTTGTCAATTGTCCACTATTGAGTTTAGCTTTGATAATTTGTTATGTCTAATATTAACTTTTCTAATTTTTTATCTGAGAAATTTCCTTTATTTGCACCTAAGAAATACTTGAGTAAACGCTGGATATATTTAGCAGCAATACAACTTTTTAGTTCTAGTTTATTAATGGCTATTCCTGATGTAGCAACAGCTCAAGCAAATAGAAAATCATTTAGAATTTGCTCTAGGGATTTATTAAGCGTAGGTTTATCTGAGTCAGAAGTAGCTAATGCTTGTGGTGCAGCTTTAAAGCCTAGACATTTATCAAGATGTGTCACAAGAATCTATGATAATACAACTAAAGAACTTCCAGCAAAAGAGATTCTATTTAATTGTCAACGGGTGAGAAGAGTTGATGAACTAGGAAATTGTGTGAGAAAGATTAACAAAGCAGTTAAAGATACATCTAATGAATCTGCTATATTAGAAAGTTGTCGTCTTAGTTTATTGCCAAAAGGCTTTTCTTCTTGTGTGATTGGTTTAAGTTCTAATGTAAGATTATCGACAGAAGAATTATTAACTACTTGTCTTAATCCTAATCAAGAAATAAGTGGGGTTGATTCAGAGCAAGAAAGTTAATTTCATTATTTTCAGCATTCAGCATTCAGCTATTAGCTATTAGCTACAACAAAAGATCCAATTTGGAGGTGAAAGTCTCAAGTCCGGTTCTAAAGACGAGTTGGGTAGAGTAACTTACAAAACTTAGTTTAACACCTTGTTTATTATTTTTGAATAGTTAGGTTTTTTGCTTGTATAAAAAATGATAATCCTCTAGAGACCTTCCATAGAATGTCCCTGCTTTGTAGTCTACTGAAATGAAAAGTGCTGTAAGTTATGAAACTATGACAGTTTTTTGAATTCAAAATTCAAATTTCAAAAATTTTGATTGGTTCCTTAATTTCAATAATTGTTTAATTAAAGATTCAAGCCTCGTTCTGCTCTAGAGCGAAAAAATCAAAAATATTTTCCTTATTTCAAGCCTCTGACTTCAGCCAGAGGTTATAATGAGCGAATTAATAATTTTTAATATTGAATTGATTTGACTAATAGCTGACTTAAATTTTTATTGCAGACTGCTGTTAAGGCAGTTCCTCTGGAAGAGGCTAGCTAATAGCTGTTTGCACAGCATTCCACAGGAAATGATTACCGAATAATTATTAATTATTAATTATTAATTATTAATTAAATAATTCAGGTT
>NZ_JBNHER010000072.1:0-1802 GCF_050015975.1 Dapis purpurea BLCC-M126
AATAAACTCACTTTTGCTTGATAATCTTCAGCAGATAATATTTGCCAATTAGCATTACCAGTTAATTCTAAAACTTGTTGATGATATTTTAACAAACTTAAACGATGTCCAACACTAATAAAGGTTGTTTTCGTTGCTTTTAATTGTTGATAAAGTTCTGCCTCATTTTGTAAGTCTAAAGCACTGGTTGCTTCATCTAAAATTGCATAACAAGGATTTGTTAATAATAATCTGGCAAAAGCTAAACGTTGTTGTTCTCCTAAAGATAAAACATTTTCCCATTGTAAATCTACATCAAAACCACCTAATCTATCTGGTAAATCTTCTAAGTTAACAACTTTCAAAATTTTTCGTAATTTATGCTCATCAAATTCCTGATTAACTTTAGGATATAACAACTGTTCTCTTAAACTTCCTAAAATCATATAAGGGCGCTGAGGTAAAAATAACATTTCTTCTAAATTGGGGCGTCTTAAACAACCTGTACCTGATTTCCATAGACCTGCTATTGCTCTTAATAAAGAACTTTTACCAACTCCACTTGGACCTACTATTAATAATCCTTTACCAGGTTCTAATGCTAGCGATAAATCTCTCACCAGAGTCTTTTGACTTTCATTTATATCTTCGTAATTTAGAGGAGTATTCAGAGTAATATTTTCTAGCGCCAGTCGGGAATTTTCTCTAATATCAATTTCCCTATTTCCTATTTCTGGTAATTTTTGCGTATGTTCTAATGTGTCTCTAAATTTAGCCAAACGATTAATACCAGCAGCAAAAGCAGTTAAATTATCGATTTGACTAACTACTAAAGAAAAAGCTCCTAAAACCTGGCTAAAAGCAAAACCTGCCTGAGTAATATCTCCATATTTAATCTCACCCGCAAAGTAAATAGGAGCCATTATTAAAGAAGGCAAAATGATAACTACATATCGATAACCAGTGGTAAAGTAATCTACATTTCTCTGCCAACCAATGAGCAAATTAAAATTATTAAAAACCCGAGTAAATCTTTGTTTTATTTGCAATGATTCTTGTTCTTCTCCTTGGTAAAAAGCAATTGATTCAGCATTGTCACGGATATGCACTAATCCATAACGAAAATCTGCTTCTCGTCTGAGTTGGTTGAAATTTAAAGTAATTAATTTTCTGCCAAAAATTACTGCTACTAATGTTCCTATCACAGCATAAAAAATTAGAAATATTGACAGTGGTACTGATATTGACCACAGAATTCCGGTGAAGGAAATTACATCAATTATGGAGTTAAGAATTGTCAGCAGAAAAAACAAACTTTGCCTAGTGAAAGATTTAATATCTTCTGCTATTCTTTGGTCTGGATTATCAATTTTTCCCTCTGAGTTAATTTGATAATAAGACCTATTTTGTAAGTAGTTGTCGAGAAATTTGCTAGTCATCCACTCTCGCCAATATAGTCCTAATTTTTGGCGTGTATAGGTGTAAACTACAACAATTGGAGTACCAACAATAAACACTCCGGCATAAACAAATAGAAATCGCCAAAATGTTGGTTGGTCTTTTTCTGCTAGGGCGGTAGTAAAAAAGTTACCAACATAGCTAATAATTACATTTAAACCACTAACTGATAGAGATAATAATAAAAGTAAACTTAATAGTGTCCAAGGTTGCCAACGAGGTATAATTCGTCTTCTGTAGTACCAAAAAGCACTACCAGGAACAACTATCATTAAAATAATTACAAATATCCAGTGTGAATTAATTATATTTTTAATTGTATCGACTAAACCAGGCGCAATACTATTGAATGATTCGCCAAATAT
>NZ_JBNHER010000073.1:0-6735 GCF_050015975.1 Dapis purpurea BLCC-M126
TTTTAACCAGAGGTAATTATCAATTATCCATTATCAATTATCAATTAATGAACCTAACTTTTACACAAACGATACCAGCGGACATGAATTATATAATATATGTTTATAACTCTATAATTACTTCAATCTCCCCACACTCCCCACCCCGAACTATATAATAAGTATTCAACCAGATTTGATATTATAGCTGATTACAATAATCTGTAATCCAACTTTTGTTATTTTTGACTTTTGACTTGATTTACCTAGTTTGAAAAATATTTTGCACCATCTTCTTGTCTGTACTCGCAGCAGCTTTATCTAGTTCTGCAACTTCACCAGAATCTAATTCCCAACCTAAAGCACCAATATTTTGTTCTGCTTGAGTTTTATTTTTTGCTCCCGGAATCGGAATTGTACCTTTAGAAATACACCAATTAATTGCTACTTGCGACATAGTTTTATTTCTTGATTTTGCCACAGCTTCTAAAGATAATAATAATGGCCGAACTCCTGGTAATATTTGTTTAAATAAAATACCTCGAATACCTTGCGGAAAAGAACCTTTTTCAGAATATTTTCCTGTTAATATTCCCAATGCTAAAGGACTATATGCAATTAATTTAATTCCCAATTCATCACAAACTTCTTTAACTCCTAATTCTGTGCAGGGATAGGTTGATAATAAAGAATATTGAACCTGTAAAGTAGTAATAGGAACGCCGCGATCGCTAAATCTTTTATGCACTTGCTTAAGTCGTTTTGGTCCGTAGTTCGATAACCCTATTCCCTTCACTTTTCCTTGTTCGTACAAATCAGCTAAACCATCCAAAAGTCCCCATTCTTGCCAGGGAAAATAGTTGGCAGTAGACCAGTGCATTTGTACCAAATCAACATTTTTACCAAGACGTTGAGCAGATCCTGCACAAGCTGAAATCATCGCTTGGCAACTCCACCTCCAGGGATAAGCAGCAAGTTTTGTGGCAATACAAATATTATCTTGGTTTGCCCCCGCATATGCTTGAGAAAATTGCCCCAATAGCATTTCACTACGTCCGTTTAATTTGCCAGTCCCGTAGGAGTCACCCGTATCAAATAAAGTTACGCCATTACCAACACAAAGGTTAAAGACATTTTGCAGTTCCTTATCCATACTTTGGTCATATCCCCAGAGCAGGCGGTTGCCCCATGCCCATGTCCCACAACCCATTTTTGGCAAGATAAGTTTTTGGTTAGTTTGCATCCTCAACTATTGTCCAATAGTATTTTCATCTGTTATTTTCTCACTAAACGAGGCAAGATAGCGATCAAGTATTTCAGCAGAGTTATGATTAAAACCATGATAGGGATCGGTAACAACAACGGGACTACCTGGTTCGTAGAAATCAGCAATGTCATCAATAGCTACCCACTGTGGATTTTCCTCATTATTTTGTTTGAGATATTCCAAAACTCCTTGCTGCCGAACATGCCGATTTTTTTCAATAACTATTGGGTGTAGACATGGAGTTACTCCAATAACACGCACACCAATATCTGGTGAAAATAAACTAGAAATTTTCTCCAGAGAATACATTTCACGCCAGGATGAGGAGATAACTATTTTGGCAATGGGGTAACGACGTAGGACATTTTCAAATTCATTTAGACAAACTGGATCGAATTTAATCATATCTTTTGGCAAGACTGGTTGCTCGAATTTTTTCTCTGGTACTAATACCCCATCAATATCTAAGAAAACCCACATAATATATCTCAACTGCTTGAATGGCGATTTGTTATACCATTTCACGGAACTCAGAAGTCAAAAGTCAGAAGTCAGAAGTGAAAGTTGATAGACTTAAATTAATGGTTATACAGTAATTTCAGCTTCTTCTTTCATATCATCAGTTGCCAACTATTTTTGATATCTTGAAAGTGAATTGGTACGAATTTACATTATATCAAATTTTGCTAATCACTTATCATTGTAGAGATTAGACGAGAAACTGAAATAGCTCCGGTTTCTTTTTCCCCATGGTAAAGACTTGATATTTTATTTATGAATCATAGGAAATATTAGAATTTTTCCTAAATATCTAAGACTTTTAAGGGGGTTTAGGACAGGATATTCCGTAGCATTATTTTTCATATTTCACATTATGTCCGATAGCATGACTATTATAAAGTTTAGGTAAGGAAGAAGTAAGAAAAAAAGAAAAAAACAATTACTTAAGCAGATATTTTTCCTGGGTTTACACAAACAATACCAACAAATTTGAGATCATTAATTATCCGAATTATATCATGTGCCCCCTCCGGAGGAGCTACGAATTGCGTATAATCAGTTATCAAAAAGTGTTAGTTTGTAGTTTTCCTCTAGCCCCAAATACATATTTAGAGGGCTAAAGCCCTACTACGAGCCTAATTATAAGTATTCAAGCTAACATGATATTACAAGTGAAATTAAGGTATTTCAAGCTATTGGAAATAGGTCTACTAAAAATAGAAGGCAAAAAAAGAAGCACAACTTCTACAAAATTAGCCAAACAGCTAATCCCCAAAACGGAATAAATCTTAACCAACGTTTGCCACTTTCTGGCGGTTCAATATCTCCTATTAATACTACTTGGAAAATGGTAAATAAAATTACATCTACACAGAAGGCAATGGTGAGGCGATCGCTCTGAAAGTTTTGTACAAAAAATTCTGCCCTAGCAGCGATATCACCAAATTCTGGTCTGGCGACAATTCCCCAAACTATGGCGATGCTGCCTATAATTAATCCTATTACACCAAATATTTTTGCCATTAAACCTTTACTCATTTGTTCTTCTGTGGGAAGTTCGGTTGCTGTACTGCGCCAAGCCATGTATGGTAATAGGAAAGTATTGGTGAGAAACATTGCCATACTCCAAATTAGGATTTTTGGGAGTTCTCCGCCACGGCGATCGACTAGGAGCAGTGGGAGAAACATAAATATCCATGCTTCAGCAAAGTTGAATAAACTTTCTAACCAAGGGTGTATGGTTGGCGCTTCCATATATTTGATACCAACAGCATTAAAAATAGGTAGGATAAAGAAAAAATTGATAGATTGGTTAATAACTTCTTTAATAGTTTCGGTTTCAACTGCCCAGATCGGTCCGTTGGGAAGTGGTTGATCGTGTGGGGAAAGTAGTAGGATGTAGATATATATTGCTGATAGGAGCCAGAGGAAGATAGCGATCGGGCGGGAGTTTTGTTGTTCTTTTGGTAATTTTGATTGTGTCATTAGGTTATTTTTGTAGTATGGGTTAATTTTAACATTAGTAAAGGTTTGGTCACTAAACCCCTACTATATGCAGATTTCATATTACTTCTGACTTCTGATTTGCGGGTAGCGCTATATTAGTCTCCCATTACTTAATACCTGGATCTATTCCTGCTTCTCCAAGTAACTAAACGTTTAGCACGTTCCTCAGCAACTGCTTTGGCCTCGCGTTCCTCCTGGGCAGTTTCTGTGGCCTGACGTTCCTCATCCGGTAGTCCTGCATGGTAATGGTTAAGTTATATAATTTTTAATTTCTCCCGCACTCCCCATCCCCCCATCTCCCCATCTCCCCATCTCCCCATCTCCCCACACTCTCTCTATCATTACTATGCACCACCACCCTTCATCCAATTGTTTTTGGACATTACCCAATTGTTCTTGGACTTCGTTCAACCGTTTTTGAACCTCCAGATAATCCCCAAATAATTGACCATCTGGACGATACAATTGCAAAGTTTCCGGCAATACCTCAAAATAAATAATTTTTGTATGGGTTTGGGTTTCGAGTTGTTTCACCATCGTTTTTTTCTCAAAATTTCCGCAAAACCTCTGTATTTCAATTATATGGCTTTCAGCAAACAGCTAGCCTCCTAGATCGTAAATGCGTTTTTTCCTGACGGAATGCTCCGCAAAGATGTCGCGTAGCGTTATCCTGACGGACTGCTGCCTTTTGCAGAGGAGCTGCGCTTTTCATGTCGCGCAGTGAAACGCTTTTCATGTCGCGTTTGCGTTAGCATTCCGTAGGAAAGCGAAACGCAAATATGTCGGCGACAGCCGCAAACAGCTCAAGTCAAAACAGTTGTTAAAGGATTTGAATTTGATCAATGTCCTAACACTTTTTTGTACTGCTATAGGGTATATCCTGATTCATCAAACCATTATTGAGCAATTAAGCTAAAATATGTAAGTTAATCACTATCAATATAAATAATATGTGGAAACCAGAATTATTAGCTCCTGCTAAAAATCTCGAACGTCTAAAAGTTGCCGTTACTTATGGTGCTGATGCTGTTTATGTGGGAGGGCAAAAATACGGTCTGCGAGCGCGAGCAGATAATTTTTCTGACTATGACTTAGAATATGGGGTAAATTTTGCTCACGAAAATCATGCTAAAGTCTACCTTACCCTGAATGCTTTTCTCCATGATGATGATTTTGAGGGATTAGCAGAATATTGTCAATTTCTAGAATATATTGGCGTTGATGGGGTTATTGTTTCTGACTTGGGGGTTTTGCGAGTGGTAAAAAATAGTTCTAATCTTGATATTCATCTCTCAACTCAAGCATCTTGTCTCAATTCTTATGCTGGTGAAATGTGGAAGCAGTTTGGGGTGAAGCGTCTGATAGTGGGGCGAGAAGTTAGTGTGGCAGAGGGGGGGGCAATTAGATCGCAAACTGGTATTGATGTGGAAATGTTTGTCCATGGTGCTATGTGTATGGCTTTTTCTGGTAATTGTACAATCTCCAATTTTACAGCAGGCAGAGATTCTAATCGTGGTGGTTGTATTCAGTCTTGTCGTTTTCCCTATCAGTTGGCAGAAAAAACAGACGATCGCCCAGTAACGTTTATGTCTTCTAAAGATTTATGGGGTATTCATCAAATAGGAGCGTTTTTTGAACATCAAATTTGTTCTATGAAAATAGAGGGGCGGATGAAATCATCGTTTTATGTAGCGGTGACTTGTAGAGCATATCGGCAAGCGATCGATGCTTATGCAGAAGGGAGGTTAACTCCAGAAATTCTGAATCAAATTGTGGCTGAATTAGAGTCTATTCCTCACCGTGACTATGATTCTGCTTCCTTGGAAACTCCTGCGGGGAAAGATTCTGTGTATAAGCAATTGGAAAGTAGTAGGGGGACTCACGAATATCTAGGAATTGTGATGGAGACAACACCAGAAAATATTGTTTTACAACTGGTTGAGTCTGTGGCAGTGGGAGATGAAATTGAGATTATTCCGGTGCATGGCGAAATAATGCGGTGGCAGGTGAATGAGCTTTTTTCTGTGGTAGGCGATCGCCTGGAGAAAATGCGAGCTGGTAATGTGGTTTGTATTCCTAAAAATGTAGCGCCTGACATTTTAAATAATGTAGAGAAATTGAATGTAGTTAGAGTTGCGCCATTTTAATTTGTAAAGAAATTGTAATTCAGCTTCTCTTGAAAAGTTAACTAAATTTCTGAGAAACTATGATTCTTACTCAACTTCATTCAAAATGAAAACTGACCACATATTTTATCGAATTTTTCAAGACTTACCCGAAACCTTCTTTCATTTGTGGGGAGAATTACCAGAAAAACTCAACGATTATCGTTTTGATTCAGTAGAATTAAAACAGACTGCCTTTAGAATAGATGGGGTATTTTTACCTCAAGATATTGAGCAACCAATTTATTTTACGGAGGTACAATTTCAAAAAGACGAGAAAATTTATTTACGTTTATTTTCTGAGATTTTTACCTATCTTAGAAATAATGAACCGGACTTACGTTGGCGTGCTATGATTATCTTTAAAAGTCGTAGTATGGAACCTACAGATAGACAAAGAGAATCTGTGCAACCCTTGTTAGATTCTACCCTAGTCAAGCGTATCTATTTGAATGAATTAGAAGTGAGTGAAACAACTCCTTTAGGTGTACAAATTATTCAATTAGTTGTAGCGAAGAAGAAACAATTGTTGGACAGAGTAACCGTATTAGTTAATCAAGTTAAACAGCAGTTTACCGATGAAAATTATCGGTTACAACTTTTGAATTTATTGTCAGTTATTGTTCTCGAAAAATTACCAGATATGAGTCGTCAGGATTTAGAAGCTATGTTTAGTATTGATGATTTGAAAAAAACTCGTTTTGCTCAGGAATTAATGGCAGAAACAAAAATAGAAGTTATTCCTCGCTTATTAAAGGAAGGCTTTTCTGTGGAAAAAATTGCCGAAATTTTAGAATTAGAAGTTGAGCAAGTGCGACAAGCTATTGCTAAATTGAACTAACTTACAGCGGTTTTCATTTCAGTAGACCACAGTAGGGACGTTGCATGCAACGTCCCTACTGGATTTTGGTTATGGCGATGTGGTTCATCAATTTGAAAAGCGCTGTAAACTGTAGGTTGGGTTGAGGCAACAAAACCTAACCAACTTACTGAGAATGTGGTTTGTCTTCCTAAAACTGTAGCACCAGATATTTTGGATAGTGTAGCAAAGTTAAATGTAGTTAGAGTCGCGTCGTTTTGATTGGTAAACAGTGCTATATATGTTTGTTGTTTATATTAACCATACTGGGAAGTAAATCACTCTTTCTCCCCAGTTTCCCTGTCTAGCTCTGTTGTTGCCGACAACGTTCGAGATTTTCTCGCACAGTCTGAGTTTTCGGATGTTCCTCACCGAATATTTTGGCACGAATATCCAACACTTGTTTGTATAATGGTTCAGCTTCGGAATATCTCCCTTGAGATTTATATAAACCTGCC
>NZ_JBNHER010000073.1:6835-16965 GCF_050015975.1 Dapis purpurea BLCC-M126
AAGTTGTTGAAGTCGATGGCAAGGGATGGATGATTTTCTGGTAGGGCGATTTTGTTGATTTCGATGGCTTGTTGGAACAAAGATTCGGCTTCGGAGTACCTGCCTTGAGATTCATATAAAAGTGCCAAGTTGTTGAAGTCGATGGCAAGGGATGGATGATTTTCTGGTAGGGCGATTTTGTCGATTTCGATGGCTTGTTGGAACAAAGGTTCAGTTTCCGAGTATCTCCCTTGAGAACGATATAAATTTGCTAAGTTGTTGAGGAGGGTGGCAAGATATGGATGATTTTCTGGTAGGGCGATTTTGTCGATTTGGATGGCTTGTTGGAACAAAGGTTCAGCTTCCGAGTATCTCCCTTGAAAATAATATAATCCTGCTAGGTTGTTGAAGTCGATGGCAAGGGATGGATGATTTTCTGGTAGGGCAATTTTGTCGATTTCGATGGCTTGTTGGAACAAAGGTTCAACTTCCGAGTATCTCCCTTGAGATTGATATAAAAGTCCTAGGTTATTGAGACTGGTGGCAAGATATAGATGATTTTCTGGTAGGGCGATTTTGACGATTTCGATGGCTTGTAGGTACAATGGTTCGGCTTCCGAGTATCTCCCTTGAGATTTATATAAACCTGCCAAGTTGTTGAGGTGGATAGCAACTTCTGGATGATTTTCTGGTAGGGCGATTTTGACGATTTCGATGGCTTGTTGGAACAAAGATTCAGCTTCGGAATATCTGCCTTGAGATTCATATAAACCTGCTAGGTAGTCGTAGACAGTCGCCACATCAGAATTATCTTTATCCAGCCGTTTTTCAGCTATTGCTTTACCCTTCTCATACCAAGGTTGTGCCTGGGGGTAAAATCCTTGATATTTATAAAAGCTACCTAGTCTAATGAAAGGAGTAATCAAATCATCATCACTCAAATACTCAGTCAAATGTTCCGCCACTTCCTCAATATGAGGAATATTAACCTCAACTTCCTCAACTTCCTCCAGTGTAATATTATGGGGAATTTTTCTTGCTTTCTTTGCCATGACGTGACAAAAATTACGTTTCCATTCGTCTACCGAGTCAAACTGCTCCAACTTACCTACAAGAAATTTTCTAATAAGTGGATGTAGTTGATAGATATTTTCACCACTTCGTTGCAGCAAACTTAAATTCACCAGTACATCATCTCGTATCTCCTCCACATCTGACTCATCCATTTCTGACAAACACTGTTGCACCAAATGCCAAGGAATAGGAGCAGGAGCAAACAAACTCAACCTACATCCGACCTCCTTTTCCTCCTCATCCAATTCTGACCAACTCAAATCAAAAGCAGCTTCCACCCCACGTTGAGCAGTCATATCCAGAAAGCTTGCTCCTTTGCGGTCTTTTTTTTGCAAAGCGCGGTGTTTTAAATCCAATTGTTTTCGCATTTCCACCAAAGACAAATCCCGTTTCCGCTGCAAATACCGCCCCACCAACTCCAAACCCAAAGGCAAATAACCCAAGTCACCACAGAGCAACTTTGCCACATCCGCTTCCCGTTGAATGCGCTCTTCCCCAACCAAAGCAACTAACAATTCCAGAGCAGCACCGTCATCCAAAACCTCTAATTTTAATTGTTGCCAAGAATCTGCCAAATGTTTTTTGCGGGTAGTCAGCAAAACCTTAAACCGAGGGTTGCTAGGCAGAATATTCGCAATTTCCTCATATTTTGCCACATCATCAAATACGATTAAGACATCCCCATTGGGCCACTTCTGCCAACAAAAATCAATCTGCTCCTGCATATTCAGATCGTCAGGCAATTTCAGACCCAAATGCACCCTAGCAAAACTGAGAAACTGCAACTCCACATCCCCATCCAGCACCCGCAACCAACACACCCCACCAGGATAAGTCTCTTGTTGCCAATGATACCGAGCATATTGGAGCGCAAGTTCAGTTTTGCCAATTCCTCCCATGCCCGAAACAGAAGATATGGCCACCCGTTCTGTTTGTTGTAACTGTTCGTGCAGAGTAGCTAATACTTTGTCGCGCCCTACAAATTTTGTCACCCCACTCAATGGCAGGTTTTGTGGAGGTTGGGTACTTTCCTTTGTCGGTGCCCCTCCCGACGACTGCAGTCAAAAGTGAATACCACCTGGACCACCATGAAAAGTATTTCCTTGAATTACATTTCTAATTTCTTCAGCTAACTTACCATAATTTTGTACTGTTGGCCCCTGAGCCTTAATTTTCTCAATTTCAGCCTCAATTTTTTTCACATCTTCTGGACTTTCTTCTTTAGCCACTTTTGCGACATCAATTACAGCTTGGTTAATTTCAGCATCTTGATTAGTGGCAGCCTCCAGTTCTAGTATTGCCTGACCAAAATCTACCGGAAAAGCTTCTGTCTCAGCAGATTTTAAAACAGGAGTAATATCCGCAGGTTTACGCTGTATTACTTGCCACAATTTACCCACTTGTTCGGCAGTCTTTTCACCTAAACCTTCTCCGGCCTTTTCCATATATTTTGTTAAAAAAGGAAGAGCGATCGCTGCTGCAGTTAATTCTATGGGTTCCATAATATAGACTCTGATAATAATCTGAAAATTACATAATATCATACAGAACCTACTACAAAAAATCTGGGAAAATCATTAATTAACAAATCAATTTCCTGGTTGCCTTCCCTTTAGTGATATAATAAAATTTTTCCATGCAATTTAACACTTTTGTCTCATCCATCAACGATTTAAAAAGTTGCGTTAACGCTACTAACTTAAAAGAAGTTTTAATACAACCAACCGTCCTTGCAAAACAGGGGCAACTATCACCACAACAAACACACTCATTAGCATCAACCGCCACAGAATATGGTTTGCGCCCAGTATTGGTGTGGGATATTTTGATGCCAGAACAAGTTATGAGTCAAATTTGTCAACAACTGAGTCAGTGGGATCTTAGCAAGTTTGTAGCGGTGCGGGTTGCTGATCCTGGAGCAGCTTGGTGGTTGCAAACTCATCATCCAAATATAGCACTACAGTTAATTGTAGAAACAGGTAATCATAATTTAGAAGGGTTGCGGGGTTGGTGTGAGATTTTTTCTGGCTCTTTGGAACGTTTGATTTTATCGATCGAACTGCCAGAGCAAAAATTGATTGAATATTGTCAAACTCTCCCCGTTGCTTGTGAAGTTTTAGGAGTGGGGCAGATTTTGTTGTTTTATTCCCCACGCTCCCTATTGTCTCCACACTTGTTAGACTCTGATTCAGAACAAAAATTTCCCTTGCAAACTACTGTTTCATCAGAAGATAGCCATAACCGACCTTTTCCCACTTTGGAAACAGTACATGGTACGTTTATGTTTTTGGATAAAGACCAATTTATTCTCGATAAACTTGAGGGTTTACAGCAAGCTGGTTTACATACAGTTTGTTTAGACTTGCGACATTTGGGAAGAGATGGTGATGTGGCAGTAAATGTTGACCAAATTTGTTCTCAGATTTTAACTGACCCCGTTTCTTTGCGGAAAAACTGGGCGAGACCGACCAGATCGCCTTTTTTCAATGCTAACCGCACTACTTCTATATTTTCCCGAATAAAGTCTAAGCACAAGTTAATTCAGTATCGACAAGAAATTGGTTTAGCCGAGGTTTTAGCTGGAGAAAGTGGAAATTATGTTGTATTTCAAAGTTTGCGACCTTTTGCCGTTTCTCAAATAGAGAAAATAATTATACCTACTGGCGAAGAAATAGAAATTCCAGCAGAAATAGTATTTCGGAACTTAAATGGTGAGATACTTGAGTCATGCGATCGCGAACAAATTCTAATTACAGACTGGATTAAAAAAGCGATGCCAGGTTCATTATTGTTAGGTATACCTGAAGTCAGAAGTTAAATTATTACCATAAGCCGACTTCTGTGTAAGTCCTAATATAATTATTTTGTCAAGGCAACTATTGGGAGCATCTTGCTCCCATAAAGTGGCTTTTTTTATCTCCATCTACCATAACAGTGGTTAATGCTATACTAGCTAAAAATTCGATTATATGGCTTTGAAATTATGCCTAATTCCAAACGTAATACCTCTGATAATAGAAATGCCAAAGGCGATCGCGTAGTTTATTCAGAATTTGGTAATAATGCTAATTCTCCAGCAACAGAAAGAGCACTACCAAACTTACCACCAAATCAACAAAATTTAAGAGTACAAGCATCTCGTAAAGGTCGTAAAGGAAAAACAGTTACTATTATTAGTGGGTTTCAGTCAGACTCAGAAACTTTAACAGCTTTACTCAAACAACTTAAAAATCAATGTGGCGCAGGTGGAACTCTTAAGGATAATGAAATTGAAATTCAGGGGGAACATAAACAAAAGTTAGTCGAGATTTTAACCAAATTGGGTTACAAAGCTAAAATTAGTGGAGGTTGACTTAATCAAACAATAATCATTGCATGAGTAGAGGCAATTTATGAATTGCTTCTACAACTTTAATTTGTAATAATAAATAATTTGTATATTTTCTGTGGTTAAGGATGGAATAAATGAATCTAAAAGCCAGCAATTTTTTTTCACCTAATTGTGTAAATAGTAATCAAAACAATATTTTTTTTAATCCCTTTCATCTTGTAATACTCCTAAATTTAGGTACAGTCATTATATTTAATCTTATACAACAACAAGCCAATGCCTTAACTCCTATTAAAAATCAATCTGGAGTTTCGACAAAATCGACAGATTTAATCGAAACCCAGCCACAAATAAAATCCAAATCAATAATTAGAAAAAAAGCCCTAAATGAACTTTATATTAAACCCAATGAAAAAATTCATTTAGTTATAAAATTAAGCGATCGCCGTGTCTATGTCTATCAAAATGACCAATTAAAAACCAGCTACCCAATAGCTATTGGTAGAGAAGGATGGGAAACTCCTACAGGAATCCATAAAGTTATCCAAAAAATCCCAAATCCCTCTTGGAAACATCCCTTTACAGGAGAAATTATACCTCCTGGCCCAGAAAATCCCTTGGGAGAAAGATGGATTGGTTTTTGGACAGATGGCACAAACTATATAGGTTTTCATGGAACCCCGAAAGAAGAAACCGTAGGGCAAGCAGCGTCTCATGGTTGTGTTAGAATGTTGAACCAAGATGTGCTGGCTCTATTTGAAAAAGTAGGAATTGGTACAACTGTCGTAGTAGAACCTTAAAAAATACAAAGATAATTTAGCTGAAACATTTTCAACATCTAAGCTAAATTAAACTTGCAAAAAATTAGTTTCTGATAATATCTAAATTTGATACATGAGGAGTGAAAAATGAAACAATCTACCACAAATAAATGGCTATATCTTATTACCAAAATTAACCAAAAAACATATAATTTAACAGCTATTTTCCTGACCACAGCAATTATTTTATTTACTAAAAACTTAGCCATAGCTTCTACTCCTATTGCTCAGAGAACTAATAATCATCAGCAAACACAGGTGGAAGCTAATTTACCATTTGGTGGCTTAATGCCAAGACAGAAAGGTGCTGTTAAAGACTTCCAACAACATTTGGGAATGGAAACAGAGCAAGCCAACATCCCATTTGGTGGCTTAATGCCAAAACTACAACGTGCAATTAAAGACTTCCAACAACATCTGGGTATAGAAGCAGAAGAGTTAGTTCGGATCGTACTTCGGTTAGGGGAACGGCGGGTGTATGTATATGAGGGAGAAGAAGAAGTTGCTAGTTATCCTGTAGCTGTGGGTAAACCAGGTTGGGAAACTCCCACAGGCAATTTCAAAGTTATTCAACTGGTAGAAAATCCTCAATGGCAGAACCCATGGACAGGTAAGGTAATGCCAGCAGGGCCAGATACTGCCTTAGGATTAAGGTGGATTGGTTTTTGGACAGATGGCAAAGACACAATTGGGTTTCATGGTACTCCGACTGTAGAATCTATTGGATCTGCAGCTTCTCACGGTTGTGTGCGAATGTACAATGAAGATGTAGTTACTTTATTTGAGAAAGTGAAAGTAGGTACCGAGGTAGTGGTAGAACCATAGTTTAGGAGACTGTTTATTCAAGAAATATAAATCCTAGTGCAGAATGGCGGAAATAACTGACCAGTTACATGCATCCTAAAAGTCTTACTAATCAATACTTCTAATACCAATTACCAAAAGTAATGCTATACTTCAGTTTGACTTCTGAAGTCAAATATTTAGCAAAATTCAAAGTCTGTTTTTGACAATTATTAATCGGTTAGTATTAGTTTTTCCTACTTTTAACCTCTCCCCCACCTCCCCCACTTCCCCCACTTCCCCACCCAATCATATATAGCATTCTTTTTGAGAAATGGTATAACTTCCCCTCCTCTTCCCCTCCTGGGAGGGGTTAGGGGTGGGTTGACTTCTGACTTCTGACTTCCGCGTAGCGGCACTAGGGTGAAGTGGGTTTTGCTAATGCCAAGCTTTCCTCTTATTGATTAATTCAAAAGCTGATATCTGAATGCTTACCGAATAATTAAGGTCTAAAGCCTCTGCTTTTAAGGAGAAAAAACAAAAAAAATCATTTTGCTCAATTCTCTTCTTTTAAGGAGAGGTAATTATGGCTTACCGATCAAATCTGAAACTGTTTACAGATAGAGCTTTTTGCCTTTTTGAGTATTAAAAAAGTGGGATATTTTGAGTTGAAAAGCCTCAAAATGTTAGTATTTTAGACAAGAGTGGGAAAGAGAAATTGAGGAAAAATTATAACTCCTACCTCCTCTAAATTCCTATTTATACTGAATACTGACTACTACAAAGAACAAAAATACTTTTTCAGCAAACCCTAATAATTAATTGTTAATTATTAATTATTAATTATTAAATTATCCCTCTATTTCTTGTTCCCTAAATAGAATTTAAAATTTCTAAAACCGACTTAGGTAATAAC
The DNA here is from genome assembly GCF_050015975.1 of Dapis purpurea BLCC-M126. Classification (NCBI taxonomy): domain Bacteria; kingdom Bacillati; phylum Cyanobacteriota; class Cyanophyceae; order Oscillatoriales; family Microcoleaceae; genus Dapis; species Dapis purpurea. Next base: position 13,740 of record NZ_JBNHER010000073.1, read on the forward strand.
TTATCCTTAAACCACACAATAGGAACTGGCACATCTTTAACTTTTACACCCGCTTTTTCTAAATTTAATCGTTCAGAAACAGCCAATATTAAATTATCACATTCAGCACTTCGCACTTGAGCAAATTTCTTTTTTAAATATTCTGGTCTCCAATATCCAACTATTTCCAATAGATATGATTCTCCATTGGGATGTACCAGTCGAAAATCAGGAATCATCACACTACCAGGAATTGGAATTAAATCAACTTCTCTTTCTAATTTCCACTCAGTTTTTAACTTACCCCAACGTTCTGCAAATGATGCTTCTAACATACTATCATAAGGCTTTCCTGGTGGATAATGACTAACTAAACCACAATCAGAATTAAGAGTAAATTTGCCTGTTTTCCAAGCTCCACTAAAAGAGTCGCGATTTTGTAAAGTTGCGTGTAAACTCCATTTAGTAACGTGTAATAATGCAGGCAACATTTTTGCTAATGCTAAACCATAACGAGTGCTAGGTTTAAATAAACTATAAGGACCATCTATTGTCAGGGTAAAACCTTGGTCAGCATCTCCTTCGATATAAGTCATTAATTGAAATAATTTCACATATCTAAATAACAGTTTATATTCTCCTGGATCATTACGATGAGCATTTAATTCAATGTGACTAGCTTTATAAAAAATACCTTGAACTTGAGAAAGGTTATATCTATGTAATAATGCTTCTGGTGTGGGGGCATCAAATTGGGTTAAAATTCTATTTTCTTGTAAGTCTGCATAGAGACCTTTTCTAATTTCATCAGGTACAACTTCTCGGTTTAATTCCTGACTTAATTTAGTTGCTAAATTTTCTAAAGTTAATTCTGTTGATTTGACACTAGGAACCACTTCTGCAGCAACAGCAAAAACACGATTTCTTAATTCTATCGGTTCAAGAGGACTGATGATTTCAAAGGTAGAAAAACTGCCTCTGAGAATATGTGCTAATCCTCTTTTAAAGCGATAGTTAGGGTCATCTCCTTCAATTGATTGTAAACGTTTATCGAGTTCTCCCTGAGTTTTTCCCAATGTTTCTTGGAAACAATTAATCATTTCTGTGGCAATGCTTAAGTTTTTAGCATCTATTTTCAGCTTTTGAGGAATAATTGTTTCTCCGGTTTGACGATGAGAAAGTAAGTCACTTGGCAACATAATTTATGATGTTTAGTACAAACCTTTAATAGTTAAGTAGGTAGGTCTAATTAAACGTTAAAAACTTGTATGGGCGGGTTGAAAGCTTTGATATTTCCAATTTAGTCCATTAAACCCGCCCTACAGTTGTTGAATTTATTTATGTTCACTACTTAATAGCTATTGCAGGTATTTTTGGGATTAGATAATTAGTTATAATACTGTAGGTTGGGTTTTGTTGCGTAATATGTTTGTATTTTTGTTGTCGGAAAGCTTTCCGTTAAGTATTAACTGAAGATGATATAATATCATTTTTCTGCTTCCGAGTTAAGATATTCTCTATATATATTAAATAATTAACCTGTCACATCATTTCTCAGTAAATGTGAGGTATATTTTGAGGTAGACTTTTATGTTTATTCCCTGTTACTTCTTTTCTCTTATCTAAAGCCTATGATTTTGTACCTGACCAGTATGAGAATTACTATTTAACAGAACAGAATATATTGTTACTAATAATATAAATTACTCTAGTAATGATGATGTAGGGTTTGAATCAAAAACTAGATAAAACAATTCCTTTGAGCTAATCCTATTTTTAGAAAGAAGAGGTAATTATTAATTATTGAAGTTATCTGTTTAGGTAGAAAAAACTAGGATTTGAGAGTGTTTCCCTGTAAGTCGCAATGAAGAAAATATGTTGTATTGTGTAACTCTTAATAGTGCTATAATACTAGAATATTACCGAATCATTAATAATTAATAATTATTAATTAAATAATTCAGCTTTATTAACTTCCCCTTTCAAGGGAAAAAAATGCTAGGACATTTCCTTAATATTCAATTCCCGAACGGTTTTAACCAGAGGTAATTATCAATTATCCATTATCCATTAATGAACGAATAAATTCTGTAAGTTATTTTTCATCCAGGGGTTGAAACCCCTGGCTGCGATCTTTTACTCAAGCTTTTGTAGATATAAGTCATACTACAACTTTCATCAAAATACTAGGTTCAGGAGCAAAGACTGTTGCAAGGTTCTCATCAGTAACTTGCCTTAAAGAGAATGTCACATTTGCTGCCCCAAAACTGGAGTTAATATTGTAAGCAAAAGATGCCTCAGACAACTCGAAAAATCCACAGATAAAAGAGAAATCTGCGCCACTAGCAGTTAATCCCAGGAAATCACCGTCCCTAAATACGGCTTCTGCAAATAATAAATCAGCTTTGCCATAGTCAACACCGAAAAATCTAAAGTCAAAGTTATCGACTTTGATGAACTCTACACCCTTTCCACTTAATTGCGAGCAATTGAAAGTGAAAGAACCGTAATAGTTTTTCTCTGTTAATTCTCCTCGATAAGGAGCCACCTCAAAATCGTATTTAATAGTGCTTGTTTTGGCATTACTTGTATTGATATTGATAGTAGAGCAAGCTGTGGTTGTAGGTATGAGTTTTTGGTTTGTGTGTATCTTAGCCATTGTTATTTTTATTCAAGTAATGTTTTAAGTGGTTCAGAAAAATTTGAAGAAATATTGTCTTACGGCTCTATATTCTGAAATCAGAAATCAACCATAGTTAGGCGATCGCTTCTTTTCTTTAAAAAAGCCTTGCCAATATTCATACCTCTATCATAGACAATAATTCTTTATTTTAGGTAAAGTTTCTGTCAAGATTCAGCTAAATAAAGTAAAGGTTTTGTGAAGATTGTCAGTCAAGTTGTGGAATTTCTTCTGTATTTTTACTTAACAAATCTGTATAAAGTATTTTTCTTACCTAATAAACATTAAAATTCCATTAACCTGAAGCTACTAATTACCTGTCAACGAAACACCATAACCAAAAGCCATGGGTGGCCATAACAGGGGATAGATAAGAATAATTATACAAATTGATTAAAGAATATTATAGGTCAACACCCTTGTTATAGAAGTAGGAAGTAGGGGTATTCGATAATTAATAATCAACAATTAATAATTACCTATTCTGTAATAGAAGGATGGGAGATTTGCGAATCTGCTTCATAAAACCGATATAAAACGTCACATAGAGTGACATTTTAATGTTTA
>NZ_JBNHER010000074.1:0-18467 GCF_050015975.1 Dapis purpurea BLCC-M126
ACCAGAATTATTTAATTATTAATAATTAATAATTGGGTAAAATCTTTTTATCGTCATTATTATTCGTAACATTATTTTTTCAAAATGGTATTAATTAATCATCTTTAAGTGGTTCATATAAAAGGAAAAAGTAGCAGCAAAAAAAATCAGAGCTAATATTTATTAGCTCTGAACTAATTTATTTCGTATTTTCTAGAGATTGATATAACTATCTATCTAAATTTAATTTGATTAGAACTGTAGAACAAAAAGAAAAGGACTGATAGGGCCGACAACAGTGGTAATAAAACCACCTTTAGTTAAGCTCAATTCCTCATCTATGAGTTCATTAACAAAACTCTCAGAATCTAAGAATAATTCAGTACCAGCAGGACGTAATTCAGAAATTGTAATGTTAGCCATTGTTAGTTTTCTTCTAAGTGATTGATTATTTTTAGGTAAGCATTCAGCTATTAGCATTCAGCATTCAGCTTTTCGAGGTACAAGACTAACTTTGGTAAGTCATAGCATTTTTATTCATAAGTTTTAATTCTCTTTGGAGACTAATTCCTCCTTTGGTATGATAGTGAATTAATAACTCATAGCTGATAGCTGACGGCTGAATGCTTACATTTGTAGATTGAAATTTTGATTTTTTTGTATCATGATAATCTCTTAATAAACGAAAGAGATTGATTGAGAGAAAATATCTTCAGAAACTGGAATATCAATAACACTGATATTAGTAGCAGGAGTAGTAAAACTACCTCCTCTAATATATACGTCATCAGTTAAATCATCGAGAAAACTTTCTTCTCCTTGAAATAAATCAAATCCTACTAGATTTAAGTCGGAAATTTCAATTTGAGCCATTGTTAAATATTCTCCTTGGTAAGTTTAAGTTTAAGAAAATAGCCGATTCTAAAAATGATATATATCATCAGAATTGGCATTAAGATAAGGATGTTTTACATCAATTCCTAGCAAATTAAATTGCTCTAAAATAGCATTCATCCGATTCTCTGGTGAGTTATTGCCTTGATGCCAAGCTTTGAGTAAACCATTAGCGATAATTTGACATCTGTTCATGCCAAAACTTTCTTGGATACTAAACTTTTTGTCTGGTTCTTCAGCTAAACCTAATCCAAGTGCTAATTGTTTTGTGAATAAAGGAACTTCTGGTTTAAACTCTAATTTAGTCTGGGAATAAACATTTTTGAGAACTGATGAAACTGGTTCATAGTTTTCTCTATTAAAGTAGAGAACTCCTGAATCATAACGTTTATATTCATCAGGATTATACAAAACTTTAAAACTAAAAGGAATAGCTTTTTCGTTCAACTGTTGTGTCAGATTTTTCATTACTGTAATAGTACCTTCAGGAGTTAAATTAAAATAAATTCTGACCGTAGTTAAATTATTTTCTGAGTTTCCATAACTCTGTACTCCTGAATTACTAACTGCCATATAAAAACCATTTTGTACTAAGTTTTTTGGCATTTTAATCTCGACTAAATCGCCAATAGCAGATTTTTTTTGAGAAGTTTGTAAATATTTATCTCTGTCAATATGGACTTTTAAACCGCCTTTAGTTACTACTAAACTACCATCATTTTCTTCCTTCACAATTTGCCAGTCAGCATCAAAATAACCTTCACCTTGATTACTTTCATGGATTTTTTCATAAAAATCTACATCTATTCCTAAGAAAGTATTATTTTCTAAATCTAGCTGTAACTTATTTTCTTCTTCTGATTCTAAACTATTTTTCATTGAACCATTGTAATAAACTCCGTAGAGAAAACTTCGGAGGATTAGACCTATATATTTATTCCGTATTTCTGTCGGTAAACTTTGAAAACGAGAGACAACATCATCAGGTAATTCAAATGGTTTATAGTTGGGATGTTGAATGCAAAAATTAGATTTAATCTCAACATTTTTCACAATATCTTTTAAGACATTCTGTAATCTATCCTCAGTTTGAGTTGTTTGCTGAACTGATGAAACTTCAAGTAATTGCATGGTTTTTTAATTTCTGTTGGATTGATATGATAGGAATCAGGAATTAGATGTGAGAAAAACTGTAGGGGTTTGGTTGATAAATCCCATTATGTTGACTAGGGTTTGAAGACAAAATCACTACGATAAAATCTGACAACCTATGCGCGGATTGCTGTATTTTCCTTAGACTAAAGAAGTAGAAAACTGACTCAATTTTGTAACAGCACTACCAAAAATTGTGGGAATTGATTGTTGGGGACGACATAATAATGTCTTGGCAACTTGCAACATGGCAATACCTGTATTACCAAAAGATTTTTGATACTGAATCATTGCCTGAATTTGCTGAATTAAACTAAAGCCAGCAAATTGTATCGCTCGTGGTAAAAAGTCGGGAAAGTATTCTACTATTTCTGGGAAAGTGTGGAGATAAGTTAACATAAAACTAGCAATAGAAGGTTGTAATAATTCTAAAGGTGTTGTGGCTAAACGTAGAGATTCTTCTATGGTTAAAGATTTACTAATAACTAAACTATTCAGCCAAAGTTGTAGATAACTACTAATTAAAGTTCCCACATCAAAGGTAGGGTCTCCCCAATCACAACGTTCCCAGTCTATTAATTTAACAATATTCTCTTTTTCTTCCTGCCAATTTGTGCGTACTAGAATATTATTGAGGGTAAAGTCATTGTGAGTAAAACAACAGGAATTAAAAGTATTACTTAATTGAGCGATCGCTTGACCTAAACTATCATATCTTTGATAAAGAGCAAAGAATTTTAATCCATCTGCTGGTACTATTCCAAAAATTTCTGGTGTTATTCTTTCTAAATTATTGACAAATTTATGTACTTGTTCATTTGTTAAGTGATTAGTTCGGTGAGACAAAAATTCCTGATGTTCTTGACGATTAAAAGTATCACGATGAATAGTAGCTAATGCTTTACCAATTTCTGTAGCAAACTCCTCTGGAAAACTATTTTCTTGCCTATATAAATTCATTAAATTTTGATAGTTATCCAAGTAAGTAGATACAATAATAGAATTTTCTAAATCAAAATGTACTACTTTTGGCAAAAACAAACGCCAAGGTTCAAGTTGAGGAAATTTATTTAAAAAGTTTTGAAATAGCCATTCATTCTGAAACTCACCTATAGTTTTTCCCTGTTGATTATGGCGTTCTTGTTTGACAAGTAGTTTACTACCATCAGCAAAAGTTACTAGCAAGTTAAAATTTTTAGCGTTTATTGGTTCAACTTTGCTTAGAGTTTCTTCTGTTTTATTGGCTAGAGAGTTTTCTGATAGATAGTCAAAAATATTATGAGAGCTTAAAATAAAAGTCATATATATTTATATTAAAAGTTAAGTTTTTATTTGATAAGGGAGTAGCAAAAAAATAGATTACCAGCTAACTGATAGAGTAGAGATTTCTACCGTATGAGAAGGCTTCGCTTACGGCTGGTTTAACTTTTTCCAATGGAGGTTAAATCTAATATCACCGACTTGCAATGACAGCCATGAGCATTTTTATGTACTAATAATAGGTACTTTATTAAGTGGTAAATCCCTAAACAATACTTAGGTAGATACCACTAATATTTTCCTAATTTATTGCTGAATACGCAAGTCATTGACTTAAATAAAGTAGACGTAAGTGAAAAAATTATGTCTTAAATTGAAAATTATTGTTATGACTAATATCAGCTATCAACTCAATATTTGCCGATAGCCGATTAATTAATACTAATATCCAGTTTGATCCAATTTATCCAATGCTTTCTTTGCCCGAAACATCGCTCTCAAAAAAGCTACCTGACTATTCCAAGCAGAACGAGGTAACAATGGCTTGGCAACCTCTGTTTCAGTTACATCTTGATTGTCAAAATTTTGATTTGTAGAAATATTTTCTGAAGAATTAATAGCAGACATAATTATGATTATTTTTTGATTTAATTAACTTCTGATTATTTACTAACACTAACTAACTCGCGGATAGACTCATTTTCTTCTTCCCAATCTTCAGGCCATTGAATGTGATCACTAGTAAAATGTAACGGATCATTTTCTGGCCAAGGAGCATCAATAGGTTCTTCAATCAGAGCAAATTCACCATTATCAAAAGGATTGCCACTTGCTTGATATTTAAGTTCAACCCGTTCCCGAATACCTTTTTGTGCCTGAGTTAACGCTCGATGATGACAGTAAGGATTATTGCCTCGTTTGTCAAAGAAAACATGAGCCGTCCAACTGCAACCGCCACGACATAGTTGAGCAAATTCACAACCTTTGCAGAAACCCCATAAATGATCTGTTCCCTGGGGAGTATCTGCTCCTAAGTTAAACCGCAACTCTTCTGTCTCTTCAATAATTGTCCGCAAGGAATAATCTCGGATATTACCACCCGTATAAGCAGAAGTTGGCAATGACGGACAACCTTTAATTGCACCATCAGCTTCAATACCTAGAGTTGATAACCCCGCATTGCATCCTTGCCAAATTGCCCAAGGATTATCTTGTCCCCGTCCCCGCAATAATCTTTCGTAGGGACCATAATAACCAATATTATTGCCTGCTTGAACTTGCACCCCTTCTTTGTATGCTCGTTTAGTCACACGGGCGATCATCGGATACAAATCTAATAATTCATAAGGCTGCATTAAAATCTCACTATTATCTGCTGCATTCCCCATCGGTACAGTTAACTGAATTTGCCAAGCAAAAGCACCTGCATCGCGAATACGTTCGTAAATTTGGGGAAACTCTGGAGCAGAAAGACGGTTAATTTGAGTATTACAACCAACGGCAATACCAGCCTGCCTTAAATTACCAATAGTTTTAAAAGCCCATTGCCAGGAACCCTTTTTACCCCGTAGGCGATCGTGAGTTTCTTCTAAACCATCTACCGAAACAGAAACTACTCTAATACCTGCTTCCTTCATCTTACGAGCGGTGTCTAGGGTAATGCCAAATCCTCCAGTTGTCATGCCACACTTCATTCCCGCATCCGTAATAGCTTTAGCAATTTCTAACCAGTCTGGACGCAAAAAGGCTTCTCCGCCAATTAGAGTTACTTCCGTAATTCCTACTTCTGCCAACTGCTTCACCATATCTAGAGCTTCTTCAGTGGAAAGTTCTTTGGTTCTGGTATTTCCGGCGCGAGAACCGCAATGTTGGCAAGCAAGATTACACTTTAATGTGATTTCCCAAACAGCGTAGCTGATGCGATAAGTCATTTATAAATATCCTCAGATTAAATTTTTCAGGAAGAGGGGCTACAAAATTTCTACTTTGCCCCCACTTAATTTCAAAATTGTTGATTAAACTCTGTCATCAAAAATGATGCCATACATTGGCTACATGAGAAGCCATTTAATAGGCCACCAAGGAGTAGGAGCGCCATATATTGGCTGAATGAATCTTGTTAACCCACCAAAAACTGTTTCTATCTGTTCTTCATCTAAGTCTTCTAACACGCTGTCTTCACCACTACTTGACTCTAGCATCTGAGAGGTATATTCTTCTAACTCTCTAGCTGTGAAGTCATAGCCAGATTCTTTCAGAATTTTCTTTCCTTCTTCCTGAGCTTCAATAGCTTGAAGTTGAGCTAGAAACTCTTTATCGTCATTTATTCTTTCGTAAAAAGCTCGAACATTTTCTAAAGACATAATGAATTCCTAAATATCTCTCTATTGTTTATTAATTTTCGCCTATAACAGCAGGTATTACTAAATGTTGCTCTGGCACTAACTCAGGATATGCAATCGCGAAAGCAAGTAAATTTCTATGAATTAATACCAATTTCCATGCATTAATGCTATACTTGAGCAACACTTCAAGTATTAAGTAGTCAAAACTAGCTAAATAACTTTTTTGCTTATTTTAGCTATTTTAATGTTAATTTTTCTGATGTTTCCCTCTCTCCTACTCCCCTGCTGAACAAAGCGTAGAAAAGTTTTTGATAAATGGTATAAGAGGGGCTAAAAAATCTATATCTAGCCCCAAGGTTTGAAATTAGAACTTGTTACATCAGTTCTGTATTATCTACAACAATGCCATACATTGGCTGCGGCAGAGGCCAAGGCTTAGGAGGCCACCAGATTACTCCATAGAGTGCTTGTATAGGACCAATTTTTGATAAACCACCAAAAACTGCTGCCATTTGTTTTTCGTTCAAATCTTCCAATACGCTGTCTTCAGCATCACTTGACTCTAGCATTTGAGAAGTATATTCTTCTAACTCTTCAGCAGTGAAGTCATAACCAGCTTCTTCCAGGATTTTTTTTCCTTCTTCTTGAGTTTCAGTAGCTTGTAGCTGATTTAAGAACTCTTTATCATCAGCTATTCTTTCATAGAAAGCTCTAACATTTTCTAAAGACATAATTAACTCCTAAATTTCTTGAAATTATTTATTTGTTGTGTGTAACAGCAGGTTTTGCTACCTGTCTAATTACTTCCGACGGACTATAGTTATCTGTAATTACTTGGGGACAACGCATACAAGCTGCTTTCCCTTCTTGTTGCCACCATCGACAGGTAGAACGTATAGAACAGGGTGGTAGTTGTTCAACTGCGGTGGCTAATTGTTCTACCACTTGAGTTGCCAAGCGACATTTTGCCCCATCAAAATGTTGACAGCTTTTCTCAGCACAGGGTGCAGCAGTTCTGAAGACTTCTGCTGGCGTAACGGAACCAGATAATGCCATTACTTCGTCTGTGACGGGTAGTGGTTTTTTCAGATAAGCAAGATTAGGTTTGTCTACAGTACCACTGATAATTCCAAATACTTTACTATTTGGCATTTCTGGCCGCGCACTAGGACAAAGAGTTGTCTTTTCGGGGGTAACTTTTTCCATGAAATAGCCTCTAGGAAACAATTATCAAGTCAGTGTTGGTTGGTAGTTGCTGTCATGGTAATTATATTTTCGTCTTCATAGAATAAATATCTTTTTTTCATAGATATTTGAGACTAAAATATTACACATTCAGCAACAGTACTTTACTGACTACTTGATTGCAATTGTTGGCTCTGGAACGTAGATTAATCCTACTACAATTGGCGGACATATCCAGCCTTTACAAACAAAAGGACTAATAGTATCAAAACCACCTACAACTTCTGCTGCCTCTTGCTCGGAAATGTCTGAAACGGAATTGTTACGACGTGCTTGAGCATTGGCAATAGCTTCAGCCATTAATTCTGGGTTTAAATCTGTAATATTTAGATTAGCCATTGATAATTATCCTTGAAGATTATTGTTTTTCAAATAAAGCTCTATTTCATATCTTTAAATCATCTAGATATATTGAAATTTATAGACTAAATAAGCTAGATATTAAATTTCCATCTAAATCACTATGATCAAGGGGATTTTTTAGTCCTAAAGATATGATATTCAAGCTTGTATTTGTTAAATACTATATTCATATTTTTTGTAAATCCGCTAGTCTTTTTAGATAAAAAAATGACCTAAAGTATAAAATTATGTCTTTTTTATAACTGTCTCTTACTAAGACCTAAAGTATAAAATTATGTCTTTTTTTTTGCTGTTAGTTACATTTTTAATTTTTCTACATTTAGTACACAGTGCCAAAAGTTTCAATGAAAGTTTGTAGACATTGAAGAAAATAATATCGTTGACTTTCTTTACTAGTCTTTCTATAATATCTAAGTTTTCTGATGGCCACGCAGAGGACATTCTATAGTGGTGAAAAGTATTTAGGGACAATAGCCATCTGGACTGACACAGCTAATTTTGTGGATTAGATTTTGGGGCGTTATTTTATCTGATAGTTAAACTTGTTAGTTTAATGTGGAAACCACAGATTTTGGAGTAGATTTATTTTATCTAATGGTTAAACTCGTTAATTTAACGTGGAACCAGCCCCTACTATTGGCGCATTTTTTAGATGCGTCAATCCACTACTATATAATTTAATAGCTTTTAATAATTTTCTGTCTTGCTAAATCACTTGATGATTTTTCTATATTTTAATTAGCTTTATAGGTTTCAGCTATCTATAATCATCTCCAGAATCAGCAATTATGAATTTTATTTTCAAATTAGTTTAACTTCTTCAATTGCAAATTTAGTAAAACATATTACTTAAATAAGAGGTAATTAATGGCAATTCAATTTCAACAAGCTCTAGAAGTAGGAAAATATCTTTTGACTCAACGTCTGAAAGGACGTAAACGTTTCCCTTTAGTTTTAATGTTAGAACCTTTATTTAGATGTAATTTAGCGTGCCCAGGTTGTGGGAAAATTCAGCATCCTAAAGAAATACTCAAGCAAAATTTAACGCCTCAAGAATGTTTTGCTGCTGTGGAAGAATGTGGCGCTCCTGTGGTTTCTATTCCTGGGGGAGAACCTTTATTACATCCACAAATTGATGAAATTGTACAAGGGTTGATTGAACGGAGAAAATTTGTTTATTTATGTACTAATGGTTTGTTACTGGAAAAGAATCTCGATCAATTTCGACCTTCTCCTTATCTAACTTTTAGTGTTCATCTTGATGGTTTACAAGTAACTCACGACAAATGTGTGGATAAACAAGGGGTGTTTGAAATAGCAGTTAAAGCAATTCGTGCTGCTAAAGCTAGAGGGTTTCGAGTTACTACTAATACTACTGTATTTGAGGGAACAGACCCAAAACAAATACAGGAATTTTTTGATTTTTTGGCAAGTTTAAATATTGATGGAATGATGATTTCTCCTGGTTATAGTTATGAGTGGGCACCAGACCAGGAAAATTTTCTGAAGCGACAACAAACACGGTTACTATTCCGAGAAATTCTTGCTCCTTTTAAAGCTGGTAAAAAGAATTGGAATTTTAACCATAATCCTCTATTTTTAGATTTTTTGATGGGAGAAAAAGATTATGATTGTACTCCCTGGGGTAGTCCTAGTTATAGCGTGCTTGGTTGGCAAAAACCTTGTTATTTAATGAATGAAGGGTATTATGCTACTTTTAAAGAACTTTTAGAGAAAACTAATTGGAATAATTATGGTTATAAAAGTGGAAATCCTAAATGTGCTGATTGTATGGTTCATTGTGGTTATGAACCAACAGCAGCCATGGCAGCAATGGAGTTAGAAAATATTCCTCAAGTTGTAGGTTCTTTGTTGAAAATTGGTGGTTAAATTAAGAGGGGAGAGTTCATTAATGGATAATTGATAATTGATAATTACCTCTAGTTAAAACCGTTCTTGATTGAATATCAGGAAATATTATTTCTTTTTTTTTCTTAAAAAGGGAAGGGTTTAAACGAGAATTATTTAATTATTAATAATTAACAATTCAGTAAGAGAGAGTAGGGAGAAATAATTGATAATTTATGGATAATAATTGATTGGATTTGGGATTTTTGGAAATGTCTAATATATAATCCGGGTAATTAGTTATCCTATCACCCTCGGAATCATTAGTCAGGAGAAAGAAAGGATTTGAGCTATTAAATTCTTAAATTCCTATTCAATACAACATCTGTATTCAGAGAAAGTAATATTCCGATTATAAACTAATCGGATTTTTATAAAAACTAATAATAAATTTAACATGAGTGAATTATTGAATTTTAATGATATTACTATTCAAGCCATGTTTGGTCTTGCTATAGGAATCTTAGTATTAGCTAGTACACCAGGACCTGGTATTCTAGCAGCTACTTCTTGTGCCTTAGTATCAGGTTTTCGTTCCTCCCTTTTAGTAATAGCGGGAATTGTTATAGGAGATATTATATTTCTTTTCATAGCAATTTTCGGACTAACATTAATGACTCAATTTATTGACAATGCTTTTATTATCATTAGAGTTTTAGGTGGTCTTTATTTAGTTTGGTTAGGCTGGAAACTTTGGACATCAGCACCTATCAATTTAGACAATGATGATGAAGCATCAAAGAAAACTTATTTAAAAAATTTTACGGCAGGTTTAGCTATTACACTTAGTAATCCTAAAGTTATTATTTTTTATGGTGCTTTTCTTCCTGTTTTTGTCAACCTTAACGATTTAAAAGTAAATAGTATAGTTTTAATTGCTACTCTTCTGACCGTTATTGTTTCTGTAGTAACTGGATTTTATGCTTATTTAGCCTCTCGTGCTAGATTATTATTTAAAAGCGAACAAGCTATGACTAATATTAATCGTATAGCTGGTACTGTTATGTTTAGTGTTGCCCTTTTAGTAATTTTAATTGGTTGATAATAAAGTAAGCATTTAGCTGATAGTTTAGAGCTGAATGCTTACAAAAAAATGAAGATAATAGAGGTAGCTGTCTAATAATAAGATGATGAAAAACCCGATATTTTCAATTTGATTTGATTAAACTTTTCAATTCTCTCCAAATAGAAGGCTGACTAGAAGTTGATGCGGGATGAGTCAAAATTCCCTGAGTCGGACTGAACAAAAAAGCTAATATAAATAATCCAAATGATACTAATACAATTGCTGGACCGGATGGCAAATTATAGAAGTAGCTAATATACATCCCACTAATACTAGATAAAATTCCTATTCCTACTCCTAATATCATTACTTCGTGGAGTCTTTTAACTAATAAATAAGCTGTAGATGCTGGTGTAATTAATAAGGATAAAACTAATACCACTCCTACTGCTTTGAGACTGGCTACAATTGTCAAACCAATTAACATCATTAACCCTAAGTTTAATAAATTTACAGGTAAACCTACTGCTTGAGCGCCGAGGGGGTCAAATGTGTAGAATAATAGTTCTTTATAAAGTAGGAATACAACTAATAAAACAACTACAGCACTTATTAATGTATCTCGTACATCTCCAACAGTTACGCCGAGAATATTACCGAATAAAAAATGATTTAGGTCGATTTTATTGTCTTTCTGAATAATTGTAATTAATGTAATTCCTAACGCAAAGAAGGCAGAAAAAACTATTCCCATTGCTGCATCTTCTTTGATTGGCGATCGCGTCCTAATTAGGTTAATTAAAATAGTGCTAATTACTCCGGCAATAAATGCTCCGATAAATATATTTGCTCCTACCCAAAAAGCAATAGCTAATCCCGGTAAAACTGAGTGACTAATAGCATCTCCTAATAATGCTAATCTTTGTACCATTAAATAACTGCCAACTACTGCACAGATAATTCCGACTATTATTGCGACTAGGAGCGATCGCTGCATAAAACTGTATTGTAAGGGCTCTAGTAATGTTTCTAACATTAGTGTCTATTTTTCCTATTTTGGATGTTTTATTATTCTGATTTTATAGTGAAAATTAAGTGGTAATTTCATAAGTAAAGAGGTATAATTATTCTCCGCTAATTTCAACTAATGCTTCACCAGACAGTAGAAGCTCTAGCGCTTCTGGTAAAGTAGCACTTAAAATTTCTCGTAACCGAGCATTTGAGGTATTACCACAGGTTAACCAAATAATTTGAGGTGGTGAGTCAAGGCGATTGACTAGATCGACAAAATCACTGTCTTTAGTTATCAAGATGACACTTTCAGCTTTTGCTGCTTCAAAAATCTCAAAATCTTCAGCATCTCTCAAACCAATATCCCGTAGAGCTAATGCTGTTACTCCAAAAGTATCGCTAATCCAAGTGGCGATCGCAGGCGACAGTTGTGCATCTATCCAAATTATCATACAACTAGGACGGGATGATTAAGTTTACGCGAGGCATATAAAAGCGCTGCTTGCAGATCGTTGGCTTCTAGATCGGGCATTTCTTCCAAGATTTGCTCGGCACTCAGTCCAGCAGCAAACAAATCTAGTACATCCGATACCCTAATTCTCATACCTCGGATGCAAGGGCGGCCACCACATTGTTTGGGATTAATTGTGATTCTTTTTAGCAATTCTGACATATAGTTATTACTCCTGAATGAATTTTAATCTTACTTATATTAATCTTTCTTATAAATGTAATCTTGAATTTCCTTGATAAACTTCCACAGATACTTGTCATTATTTACTTTAAGCTCGGGAAGTTTTTCCATAGCTTTGATCAGCCAATTACGTTTGTTGCTTGTATAAGGAATGTTCTCATCTACTAGCATTGATTCTAGTTCACCAAGTGGATTGATAAATAATCCCTTCTCTGAACAAGTTCGCCATAAATCATCAAATTTTGATTGTAGTTCTTCTGTTGGCAAAGCTCCTCGACCTTTTTCTTTAAAATTTTTCCAATTTGTGGAAGCAACAATTTCATTGGCTTGATTTTTAATGTCTCTCAGCAACTTTTCTGGCTCTTTCTTGTTTTGATTATCTTCTATATAGTCTAGTAATTTTGATAATTTCTCCTTAGCATTGTTTATACGTTCGTCTGGAGGAAGTTCTTGAGCTACTTTAGCGATCTCTTCACGAATTGACAACAAGCGAGAAATTTCTTCTTGAGAAAAACCCAATGATTCTAATTGCTTCTTAAACTCTGGCTGAATCTTCAAAATGTCAAAGTCAACAATCCCTGCACATCGTACTCCCATACTTCGATACATTTCAATAATTTTCGGGACAGTTTGTTTATTGTCTGCATTGACAAAATGGATATCCATATCATTTCCAAGTTTATTTGAGACAGCTTGATAAAAACGCGCATCCCTGTCACCTTCTACGACAACCACACCAGAGTAGAATAGTCCATCAAGAACACGAGCAGTCATCAATAAAGGATCATTTACTAATTCCTCCAATTTATCTGGCTTAAGTTTATGAAAATAGTTAGTGTTTTCCCTCCGATCAATTCGGATAATTTTTACATCTTTTGTTTTGCTTAAGATGCCACGCAATAAATCAGCACTATGGGTAGCTAAAATGATTTGACTTTTACGTTGCTGAATCAAGCTATGAAAATAAAAGCTAAATAATCTCAAGTATTTGTCATTTAATAGTTTAGCGATCGCCAACAAATACAAATCATAACTATTTGATTGCTCTGCAATGAACTCTCCCATCTTAAAAGCTTGAGGTGGATGAAGAAATACTTCTGGCTCATCAATTAAAAAAACATCTCTTTTGATTGCCATTAGTGCAATGATAATTCCTACAAAACTTCTAATTCCATCACCTTGTTCATCTAGTTTCTCATACTTCTCCATGATGGATCTAGCATCTCTAGGATCTACAGGAACTTCATCAAAATTCTCTCTAATTCTAAGAAGTAACCTTTGAGGTACAGTAAAGTCCAATTTTATCTCCTTTCCAAAAGCAGACTTTACTAATTCTTGTATCTGTTTTTCTAAATCACTTCCTGCATTATAGAGAGTTTGCAGCAAATTTGACTCTTGTATTTCATCCGCATGGCTAGGAGACTTATTCACTAATTGCAGCCGATATTCTGTAGTTAAAAAAGCAATCAGAGCAAAACCAAACTGACCTGCAAATTGAAGCTTATTCAATAAATGTTCAGGATTATCCTTGTATAAGTTCCAATTATTTGCGTTAAGTGGTGGTTGTTCTTGATTCAATTCAGCAGCTAACTTACGAAACATCCAATTACCATTTTTATCCTGATATCTTTCCAATTTGTAGGCTTCACACAACTCCTGCAAATTCTGCGGACATACCCAGTCTACATCACTAACAATAACACCTGGAATATCTCTGTTTTTTGTTGTTTTCCAAGCAATATCCTTTAGGGCACGGCTCTTTCCACAATTATTAGGACCAATAATTACGGTAAGATTTCCCAGTTGGATTTTTTCTTCATTGTTAAAAACAATTTCGGTCAATTTGTATTGATACATTCTAATGATTTTTATCTCATATATAATACCTATAAAGTATAGCAGTTACAATTTCAACTTTTCCTAAACAACTTCTTTAATCCTACTAAAAAAAATCTTAGAACAATCAAGCAACTTGCCTTAAAGACTCGGAAAAGAAACCAACCTTACCCCCATAAGCACGATACAAATTTTCTTCCTGCAATACAACTTGCCGATCGCCAACCGCAATTAACTCCTTATTTAACAAAATTAAATCGTCAAAATTAGTAATAGACTCACCCAGATCGTGATTAACAACAATCACAACTTTTCCAACTTCAGCTAACTCGTGAAAAATCTCAAAAATAATATTTTCAGTCTTCTGATCTACCCCAACAAACGGTTCATCAAAACAGAAAATATCTGCTTCTTGAGCTAAAGAGCGCGCCAAAAATACCCGTTGCTGCTGGCCTCCAGAAAGTTGCCCGATGGGGCGATCGCGATAACTATCCATCCCCACCCTTGTCAACGCCTCCAATGCTATCCGCCGACTCACATTAGAAAAACGACGAAACCAACCAGTCTGACGCACTCGCCCCATCATTACCACATCCCAGACAGTAGCAGGATAAGTCCAATCAATTTGCGATCGCTGAGGCACATAAGCAATTCTGCCCAACTGTTCCTGAAGTGGTTTGTCATTGTAGATTACAGAACCCCCACTCACAGGAATTAACCCTAACATCCCTTTTAATAAGGTACTTTTTCCCGCGCCATTAGGGCCAATAATACCTGTTAATTTTCCTGCTTGTATTTGTAGGGTAATGTCTCGCAACGCCTCAACGGTACGATAATGGACTGCTAAATGACTAACTATAATTTTGGCCTGACTCATTAATTATGACTCCTATCAATTATCAAACTTAATTCTCTGAAATCCTCTCAGTCATAGAGATATGTATCAAAACTTGACCCTGGAATATGAGAAATATGAAAGCAATATGATATAAATTATGAAAGGAATATGAAAAATTGTCAATTAAATCAAAATTCAAAATGAAAATTAGTAAGTATCTGTGCAAAATTAATTTAACTAATAGTCTGGGTAGAGAAGGTTTAACTCAGAACAAGAAACAGGAAATATATCTGAGTGGTAGATATACGCAGGACTTAGACACCCAAACAAGAAACCGGGTTTATTGCTCTAATTCTCTCTCTCGAAATTCCTCCGATAAACCCGGTTTCTGCATAAGTGCCAAAAATACATGGCCAGCATTAGGAATTTTATTAGGATTATGGATTAGTGGTTGTGCTGCTCCATCTGCAAATATTTCTGCTGAGAGTGAGGGTAAACCTTTAGTAGTTTCGACAAGTACCATCATTGCTGATATGGCAGAAAAAATAGGTGGGGATGAAATTGAGCATCAGGGAATTATGGAACCGGGAGCAGATCCTCATATTTATGAACCTGTGCCTGCTGATAGTGTGGCTTTTGAGGAAGCAGATTTAATTATTTATAATGGCTATAATTTGGAACCTGCTTTAATTAAACTGATGAATGCTGCGGGTGTCAAAGCGCAAAAGTTGGCAGTGGGGGAAAAGGTGACAGCTTTGCAAAATCCGGAGGAGGGAGAGTTGGTGCCAGATCCCCACGTTTGGGGTGATGCGGAAAATGGAATTGTGATGGTGAATGCAATTAGGGATATTTTGATTGAGTTGTCGCCGGAAGACAAAGAAGTGTTTATGGAGAATGCTGCGAGATTAGTTGAGGAGTTAGAGCAGGTTGATATTTGGATTAGTGAACAAATAGGGACTATTCCAGAAAGTCAGCGCCGCCTGGTGACTACCCATGATGCTTTTGAATATTATGTGAAAGCTTATGGTTTGGAGGTGACAGGAACTTTGATAGGGATGACTACGGAGGAGCAACCTAGTGCGCAGACGGTGAAAAATTTGGCAGACGAAATTAAGAAAACTGGAGTGCCTGCTATTTTTGCGGAGACTACTATTAATCCTAAGTTAATTACTACGGTTGCGGAGGAAGCAGGGGTAAAGTTAGCACCTAGGGAGTTATATTCTGATTCTATTGGCGCTCCTGGGAGTGAAGGAGATAGTTATGTGAAAATGTTGATCTCTAATACTCAAGCAATAGTAGAAGCTTTGGGTGGGAAATATACAAATTTTGAGTTGCAAACAAAATCGACTGCGGAAGTTAAACAATAGTAGTTAATATTATGGTAGTGGTGGATTGCAATTATTTTAGTAACAGTATAGTTAGCATTTCAGCTATTCTTATAAATCTATAATCTGTCAATATAAATATGCAATGCCCATAGTAGGGGTTTGGTCTACAAACCTTTACTTTAGTCACCTAGAAACAAGCAATAAAAATACTTCTACGTACAGTATTATCACAATAATTGGGTCTACAACCCCATCTTTTAAGGCAAAATATTTTTTAAGGGTTGCTCAAAATCCCTTTTACAAAAACAACTGCTGACTTTCAATATCAAATCCGTTTGTATCTTTAAAAATTCAATATCTTAGGGGCTTAGTAACCAAACCCCTACCAAACTGACTTGGTTAAAAATTCTTGGTGATTTTGCCATTCAGCTATTTTGACATCACATTCTAGACAACTAGGATTTTCTATTTTTAATTGTTTGATTGTGTCAAACAATCCTGCATATAATCCCTGGTTAGTTGACACAAATAATGAGGTAGCTATTAAAATAATTTTACCTGTTTTCATCAGTCTTAATTTAATTATATAGCAGTCGCCATGACTCATTTAGTCACAGCAAAAATTTAACTTCTGACTTCTGATTTCTGACTTCAGGGAAATCTCCTTATTTCTGTTATGACCTTGTATATCTAATTATTACTATTTTCTTTATAATTAATTCATTTTTTCTTAATTTTTTTTAATAAAAAAACGGACAATATAAAACCATAAAAGTTAATTATAAAATTTCAATATATTTACTGCTCTACTTGATACAAAACGACTTGATTACGTCCTGCTTTTTTCGCCTGATACAAAGCTCTGTCAGCTTTTTGAACAATCTCTTCTCCTGTGTTTCCATCTAAAGGAAAAGAAGCAACTCCCAGAGAAACAGTTACAGATGGGAGAACTTCACCTTGATTTTCTAGAGATAATTCCCTAACTCCTGAACAAATATTTTCTGCCCTTTGTTTAGCAATATCTAAAGGAGTATTTATTAAAATTAAAGTTATTTCTTCTCCACCGTAACGACAAACAATATCAGATTCTCTAACTTGCCCTTCTAAAAACTTTGCCAATTTTCGTAGTACCATATCTCCTACATCGTGACCATAAGTATCGTTAAAATTTTTAAAGTGGTCAACATCTACCATAATGACACTTAAAGGTTGTTGATTGCGTTCAGCTTTAATAATTTCTTGCTTAAGAGATTCATCTAAATAACGCCGATTAAATAAACCTGTTAAAGAGTCACGAATACTATCGTTTCTTAATTGTTCTTTTAGTTTAAGGTTGTAAAATGCTAAAGAAATTTGTTTACCTACAGTATGAGCTAAATGTTGTTGATAGCAACTAATTTTTTCTGGAGATTCTGTTCGGAGGTAAAACAACCCCCAAACTTTCGCTTGAGTTACAAGAGGAATACAAATAGTTTGAGTAGGTTGAGTTTCCAGATCGATATGATTACAAAATAATCCTGGTTGATCGTTGCCAGCAATATGAGTTTGTCCACGCATTAATGCCCAACATTGACTAAATTCCAATGAAGTTTTACGATCTGCTCTGTTGCCAAAAAAAGTAACTCTCTCAAATTTGCCATTACACTCATTTTTTAAGAATACACTGCCAGAAAACTCTGGAAATAATCTTTGGAGAAATTCTGCTAGCAGTTTACTTGTGTCTTCAATTTTTTCGCATACTTGTAAAAATTCTATCATTTGGTAAATTGTTAGCATCTCCTGTTGCCGTTGTTCTAGTTGATTTACTGATTCTTGCAAACGCCGTACTTCTTGCTCTAGACGACTATTCTTATCATGTAATGGTTCTTCGTAAGTTGTCATTTTAAAATTTTCCTTAAGTTCGTTATATTATTAGTATCTATTATTGTTAAAATTAATGTGGTGATATTTATCTTCATAAAATATGAATTTTATCTTGAAAATTAATGAACTATATCGCTATTGATGATGAGCTTAGTAATATATCTAGGTAACTCATTTGCCGCTTTTATGTGATTAAAATCACTTATTTTAAACCTAAGCTATGTGCTATAAGACTTTTTTGAGATTATATTTTAATAAATTAAATCTTGATTTTGGTGTAATTTCGCAATACTTAAAATCGTGAAATTACGGTTATAAATAATTAGGGAGAACTCAGGAGAAAGGAGTATTTGTTTGTAGTAGGGTTTTAGCCTATTAAAAAAGTGGTCAGCAGTCAGCAAGATAATTTTTTTAAAGTGCGCGAAAGGGATTTTAACCCTTCCTAAACAATCCTGCGCAACAGTTACAGGGGATTTTAACCCAAGCTCAAAAAGCTATTAGCGTATGTCTTCCCTAGGAGGCTAGCTGTTTGGGAAGAGCATTTCGTCAGAAAGTGCTAAAAGACTAGTTATATCATGTCCCGTTGAACAGTGATAATTAAAGCTCGTAGTAGGGCTTTAGCCCGATAAATACCTATCTTGGGGCTAAAGCCCTACTACAAACAAAAACTTTTTTATTAATATGAAATACGTTATACCAATTTAATAAATGTTTGTTACAAATAGACAGGGTATTTTTTAGGAGT
>NZ_JBNHER010000075.1:0-11354 GCF_050015975.1 Dapis purpurea BLCC-M126
GTCAAATAAGTAGGCTGAACCACTGGATTGTCCCTTGTCGTCGTCTCCTATGGAACCAATTAGGGCTGTGTTATCGCTTAGAGCTACTGAACGTCCAAACAGGTCTGATTCAAAACCGTCAGGTGCGGTAAATTTCTGGAGTAAGCTGCCAGTAGTAGTGTCAAATAAGTAGGCTGAACCACTGTTAGTTCCTTTGTCGTCGTCTCCCCATGCACCTATCAGGGCTGTATTGTTGCTTAGAGCTACTGAACGTCCAAACTGGTCAGGTGAAGAACCGTCGGGTGCGGTAAATTTCTGGAGCAAGCTGCCAGTAGTAGTGTCAAATAAGTAGGCTGAACCACTGTTAGTTCCTTTGTCGTCGTCTCCCCATGCACCTATCAGGGCTGTATTGTTGCTTAGAGCTACTGAACGTCCAAACTGGTCAGGTGAAGAACCGTCGGGTGCGGTAAATTTCTGGAGCAAGCTGCCAGTAGTAGTGTCAAATAAGTAGGCTGAACCACTGGATTGTCCCTTGTCGTCGTCTCCTATGGAACCAATTAGGACTGTGTTATCGCTTAGAGCTACTGAACCTCCAAACCGGTCATATGCAAAACCGTCAGGTGCGGTAAGTTTCAGATCAAAGGCATTAGCGGGAGCTGTAAAAGCGAGGAGAGCAAAGAGGGGAAAGCAGGCTCTTTTACTAATTGTTTTTAGGTTAGTTGCTTTGCTCTTAATTGTTTGTTTTTGGTGGTGCATATCTAGTTAGTCCTCAATTATCTTTGTTTTTTATGGTTTTGCTCAGGCGTTTAGTTATGTCTATAGAATTAGAGTTGTCACTTTATGACTTCAAAAATCCTACAAACTTTTGCTATGTAGGTACTAGCTATTGCTGGCTAAAAAAGCCAGGAATTATAACTTTTTCTAGTTTTGAGAAATTTTTTCGGTTATATGCACACCTATAAAATCAGGATAGCATTTTATTTAGGCAAAAGGCAATAGGTTATATCATGTCCGGATAATTAGTGATCAAAAAGTTTTTGTTTGTAGTAGGGCTTTAGCCCGATAAATACCTATCTTAGGGCTAAAGCCTTACTACGAGGTTTAATTATCACTGTTCAACCGGACATGATATTATACCAAAACTTTACCAAAACTTTAAATTTCAGTAGTATCATGGGGTTCCTGAGATTGCTTCCCTCCACTCCGTTCCAGTCGCAATGACTTAGGTATAATAATTATCTAGATTTGATATAAATTCTGTTTATCAAAAATTCATAGGATCGACATCCACAGTCAGACTCACCCCAGGACGACAAATATTACTCAATCTAGTCAAATCGGGTACATCCTCACATCCAGGCAATAGCTTTAACAAAATCTGCCACCGATAACGATTAGCAACTCTGGCAATAGGAGCGGGTGCAGGACCTAATAAATCATATTTTCCCTCTTCTGCTTTTTCCATCAGCACACTTGCTAACTGTTGAGCAGTCACCGCTACCTCGGTCGGGTCATAACTACTCAGACGCAATAAAATCAACCGCCCGTGAGGAGGATATCGCAGTTCTGCTCTCGCTTGTAATTCTGTTTCTACAAAAGACTGATAATCATTACGTTGCACAGCTTGAATCACAGGATGTTCTGGAGTATAGGTCTGAATAATAACTTGCCCTGGGTTATCTCCACGGCCTGCACGGCCTGCTACTTGCAGCAACGTTTGAAAAGCTCGTTCGTTGGCGCGATAATCTGAAAAATGCAGTAACCCATCAGCGGATACAACTCCTACTAATGTCACCTGTGCTAAATCTAAACCTTTTGTCAACATCTGGGTACCGATCAATAAGTCTGCTTCCCCATTTGCAAATTGATTTAACAAATTTCGGTGAGCATCTTTTTTGCGAGTTGTGTCGCTATCATATCTAATAAATCGTAAGTCGGGAAATTGTCTAGTTAACTCCTGTGCTACTTTTTGGGTTCCACTGCCAAAAAATTTGAAAAAAGGAGAGTCACATTCCGGACAACGTTGGGGTTGTAGTTGGGTATAGTTGCAGTAATGGCAACGTAATAGTTGAGTTGCACCTTCGTGGGTGTAATGATAGGAAAGAGAAACGTCGCAATGAGGACATTCCATTACATAACCACAACTACGACAAGACACAAATGTACTATGACCGCGACGGTGAATGAATAAAATTCCTTGTTGTTTGGTTTCTTGTAGTTGTTGGAGTGCTTCTTGGAGAGGGTAGCTAAACATTGTCCGGTTTCCCTGTCGCAGTTGTTGGCGCATATCTACTATTTCTACGGGTGGCATCGGTCGCGAGTGGATGCGTTCCGGTAATGATAGGTAGTAGGTTTTTGGTTTTGGGGAAACAGTTTCATTTTCATCAGCTAAGAAACCGGGTTCATTATCCTGATCGTTCAAACTATCAATTTTTTCAGATAAACCAGGTTTGTCGGTCAGGGAAGCATTTTCATCAACCAAGAAACCAGGTTTATTATCTCGATCGTTCAAACTATCAATTTTTTCAGATAAACCCTGTTTCTCCGTAGGTGGTGTCTGGTCGTCTGGATGGTATTTTCTTGTTTCCAAGCAACTTTCTAAAGAGGGAGTTGCTGAACCTAATATTAATGGGCAGTTTTCCAACTCTGCTCGCCATTTTGCTACAGTGCGAGCATGATAACAGGGTGCAGGGCGGTCTTGTTTGAAACTGTTATCGTGTTCTTCGTCTAAAACAATTAAACCTAATTTTGGTAGGGGAGCGAATATTGCCGAACGAGTACCGATAATAATTTGCGGTATACCCCTGGTCATATTACGCCAGGTGTCATAACGTTCGCCCGCAGATAAGGCGCTATGGTAAACATAGACTTTTTTGCCAAAACGAGCACGAAACCTATCGGTAAGTTGGGGAGTTAGACCAATTTCGGGAACGAGTACAAGTGCAGATTTTCCATTTTCCAGGATGGGAGCGATCGCCTGTAAATATACTTCTGTTTTGCCAGATCCGGTAACTCCATGCAGCAATACTTGAGCAAATTCTTGAATTTGGGTAATAGTTGTTAATGCTTCTGTTTGGTAGGGTGTAAGTCTTTTTATTTCATCCCTGATATCGCCTCTACCTTGTTCCCGCCGTAATACTTCTTGTTCCTGAATGACAGCATAGCCTTTTTCTTCTATTTTTTTTACCACAGAAGTTGTAGTTTGGCAAGTGTTAAGTAATTCTGTTAACCACATTTCGCCGCCACTTTTGCGTAACATTTCCATGACTTCTTGTTGACGTGCGGTTAAGTCTTTGGGTGGGGTTTGAGCAACTAGAGTAACTGCTTGCCTGAGTTTTGGTTTTGGTGGAGAAGGGGGTTCGAGATAACTTTCTACCCAACCTCGTTTTAGTAAATCTTTTAATCCTCTATCAGCACCTTTGACTTGACGTTGAATGTATTGCCAGGTGTAATCTTTTGTTTTGGAGTTTTGCAAAATTTCCAGAATTTTTTGAGCATTAGCATTGAGGAAAATTTCTCCACCTGTTGGTATTGCTGCTTCGATGATCCGGATCCGTCGTTGACTACGTTTGAGTAACCCTGGTGGTAGAGCAGTGCGAATTACTTTAATAAGTGGAGTTTGATAATAGATGGCGACTTTTTCCATAAGTTGCCAATAAGTGGCAGGGAAAAAACCTCTGGTAATAATGTTTGATATATTTTTGACGCGATCGCTTGTTAAACCTTCTGGCAGTTGGGAAGTTTTACGGATAACGATCGCTCCTACTTGTTGAGTGCCAAAGGGTACTATTACAATGTCCCCTGGTTGAATGTCCATATCAGGAGGTATTTTATAGGTAAATAATTTTTCCTCCTCTTCAGCATTATCAGTTGAGGTTTGATATGGAACATCAACTAAGACTTCTACCCACTCTTGTGACTCTGGGGAATAGTTATCGTTAGATGACCCAGGTTCAGCTAGGACAGATTTTGAGAGTGTTTGGACAGAGTAGGACATTGGCAAAATTAATTAAGGGACAAATAAGGCGATCGCCGAAGTCAGAAGTTAGAAGTTAGATTCTTGCTGTGACAAATTTATTAAGTAGATTAGTATATCATCATAAAAAAATTTATAATGTGCAGATATTAGTATTAGACATCTCTAGAAACTAAGTTTTAGTATAGGAATTACTAAAGTTTTGAAATTAATTTTCGGATTAATTTATTTTATCTTAAACAGGAGAAAAATCCCCTATGAAAATAGCAATTGGAGCCGATCCCTATGGATTCGATCTTAAGGAAGCGGTCAAGCAGCACCTACAAAATAAAGGTATAGAAGTAGAAGATATTGGTGTCAATAATTCTACTCAAGAAACACCTTATTATCAGGTGGCTGCTCAAGTCTCACAAATGGTAGGAAGTCAACAAGTAGAACGTGGAATACTTGTATGTGGAACGGGTATGGGAATGGCTATTATTGCTAACAAGTATCCTCATATTTATGCAGCAGTCTGTGAGAGTAGTTTTGCTGCCGAAAAATCACGTTCAATTAATAATTCTAACGTTCTAACTTTAGGTGGGTTTGTGACTACTCCCCTAGTTGCTCAAGAAATTGTGGACGTTTGGTTAAATACTGAATTTAAACAGGGATGGGAACCTGATATTCAAGAGTGGTTGGAAAATTCTATGACAGATATTGCTCAAATAGAAAAACAACAGTTTAGAAATTAAATAGATGGTGGTTATACTGTGAAATAGTTATAGTTATATTCCCTGGTTAATTGAGTATTTTACTAGGGAATTTCGATGGAATTATTTAGTTATTTAACTGTTCAAAAAATCTCTGATTAGACTTTGTTTACTATTTTTATTTCTGGTTTTCTACTAATAAAGTGACAGTAAAAATTAAGAATTTATCTCTGTTGTTTGGATGTTAATTATATGCTTTTGTTGATGGTTGTTTTGGTAAAAATTTTATCATGTTGATCGTGAAAAATTAAATATAGCGAATCTACAAAAAATCTAAAATATTGCTGTTTTAAGTTTTGGATTTTCTACGTCTGGGAATTAGGACAGGTTGTAAAGGTTGATATGATTTTAAATTTTCATCTCCTGTCAAGATTTCCACTTGATTTCCTTGCTTATTATAATAGTCAGCAATCTGTTTAATTGTAGCGTCTCCTAATGCAAATCCTCGACTAGCAAAATTAGGAAATTCATTGGCTAACTGCTTCAAATTTTCTGCATTCCATAAAACAGAGGGTTCTATAAATGCTGCCCAAGGGGTTTGATTATATGCTGTTAATTTCATTATATTTGCTAATTCTTTAGCTATTTCATAACGCTTTGTCGGTGCTTGAGCAATATGATTACCTGTTTCAATAATTGTTGCTAAAGGCAAAACAAATGTAGTTTTTGCTTCTTCCTCCTTTTTCAATATTTCATCTACTTTAATTTTATTCCACTTATTACTTTCAGAACCGCAAGTTTCTTTCCCAGGAACTTCTAAATAAACACATAGAATAGAAGTATCAATAATCAGCACTTTTTTCATACTCTCTAATCTGCTTTAAGACTCTTTTCAATCAAACCTTTACTAGCAATTTTTCCTAAAGTTCCTGATGCCATTAACTTCGGTAAATCTTGAATATCCTCTAACGGAATTAACTGACTTTCTCCACTTTGTTTATCTCGATAAGCCACCATCACAAAAGCAATAAAATCTGGAGTTAGTTCATCTAATAAAGCAGGATTATGGGTTGTGACTAAGACATCTATTTGACGCTGTTGACCAATTTCTCTTAACATTTGTAGTAGTAATCCGGCGCGGGAAGGATGCAGACCATTATCTACTTCTTCTATAACAATTAGACTTTTTTCTGGTTGAGTTAACATTGCGGTTAAAATTGCTAAAAATCGCAAAGTTCCATCTGACATTCCACTAGCATCAACTATTATTGGTTCTTGGTTAGGATGCCAGATTTCTTCACAGTAAAGCATGGCATCTCTGCCTAATCTTCCCACAGGTTCAGCCCATACTTTTCGCATATCTCCTTCTGGTAATTTTGCAAGATATTTTAATAGGTTTTCTTCTACTTCAGCTTTTTGTTGTTCTGGTAATTCTGCTAAAACTCCGGCAATATTAGAACCGTCTCTTTCTAACTTTTTTGATAGAGATGAATAATCTCGCATTTGCGAAGGTATTGGGTTGAAGATAAAAATATTTTTGAGGATGTTTGGAACTATAACCTGGGCAGATATCATTTGATCGGCATCATCAAATTTATAGAATGGAATATTTGTTGCTCTAAACCAATAATCTGGAGGAACATCATCAAAATCATATGATAATGGAATATTTGCCGTAAAACGACTCAACCAAGGATTAGAAGTAGGATAAAATTTTTCCATAGCTTGATCCGCTTCAGGATGAGTATAGGCCACTACATTTACTTTTTCTTTAGAAATTGAGGCGATAAAATAAGGCTGTTTAAATGAATTACTATCCGAGAGATTTTGACTATCAATCAAAGTTAAAGATTCATCTACTACCTGTACAGTGGGCTTATTTTCTATAGTAATTTTATAAAGATAATCATCTGCTTCATCTTTCCCATCTACTAATACTTGAAAACTAAATTTAGTTTCTGGTTTTTTAGCTGCCCACTCAATTCCTCCTCTAATATCTGTTAATACTGTTTCTACTGAAGCACCTTGCATAATACTATTCAAAAAATCTAAGGCATCTACAACATTCGATTTTCCACTAGCATTTGTACCAATTAAAACTGTTAAAGGGTCAATATATAATTCTGCATGACGGAAACTTTTCCAGTTTTCCAAAGTTACTTGTTTTAACATAAATCTTTCCTTATTTCTCTTTTCCTTGTGACTTGATTTTTGCTACTCAATTATTTATTTGAAAATAGCAGTTTCCTTTTTCCTTCTATCCTATTTTCTTGTACTTAGACAATTTAGTATTAGGGAAAATTTTCCATTTTTTTTGATTAAAGTGCTTGATTAAAAAAACTTGACATGATATTATAAGTATAATGGAAAAGGTGCGCTCATATAGACTCAAAGTTCGCCACTAAGAAATCAGCACTTGCCACTATATGTCTAATTTTCCTCTAAGTATTTTTCCCAGAAATAAACTCCTTTGTCTCTACTGAGTAATGTAATTTTTCCAATCTGCCAAATTTGCTTGTTTCAGGATAGTGCTTTTTTTATGAGTGCTATTTTTTGAGATAATTTTGTTTGTCGAAATTAGTGGTTGACTTTTTATTTTTTTTGCCACTTCATTCTATGGAGATAATTGAGTATCATAGAAAGTTTTCCAATTTTCGATTATGACAACTAAGCAAAGATTAAATTGAAAGATAAATCAGAAAAATAGCTTGATTAAACAAACTTGACATGATACTATAAGCATAATGGAAAAGGTGTGCTCATATATACTCAAAGTCCTCTACTCAAAAATCAGCACTTGCCACTATATTTCTAATTTTCCTCTAGATATTTTTCCCATAAATAAACTGCTTTGTCTCCACCTTTTAGTAAAATTATTCAACCCAAATATTGAGTAGGAAAATTTTAACTCTGAAATTTTAATTTGCCAGGTATCTTATCTGAGAGTAATACCAGTTTCAAAGCAGGAAAACTAAATCAAGAGCAAGAATTTTTCCTACTCCCTACTCACTATTCCCTAAAATGAGACAATTAAATTTTATTTGCCAGTAACTTGCACTAATACATTTCTTTTTCGAGGTCCGTCTAATTCAAAAAACAATACTGACTGCCAAGTTCCTAGAGCCAATTTTCCATCCACAACTGGAATCACCTCACTATTATTTAAAGTCATAGCCATTAAATGAGAATGAGCATTAATTGGTTCATCGGGAGGCACATCTCGCAAATGCAAATCATTATGGAGATACTTGTCAGATTCTGGTGCTAACTTTCTCAAGTAAACTTTCAGGTCTTCAATTAATCTTTCCTCATTTTCGTTAATAGCTAAAGCGGTAGTTGTGTGTCTAGAAAATACAATTACCTGACCATCATTTATGCCAGTCTTAGTTAAGACATAAATAACTTGGGGAGTAATATTATATATTTCTATTCCTGGAGCAGTTTCTATTTCTAGAAGTTCATTTTTAATCAACATATTAATATCCTATTTTCTCAAGCCTACTACTCTATATATAGTAGTAAAATATTACTTATATCATATTCGGTTGAAAAGTTATAAATAATGACGGAAGGAGTGAGGAGGAAAGAGACAAAGAAACTAAAAAAGTAGAGGGCATCGAATATATTGCTTTATCACTGTAAATCTAATAATTTTTCAATTGCTCATTATCTGAATATGCTATTTGTTAACCTTAAATATAAATTACTAAATATTTGCTTACCTGACTACTAAATTTATTTGAGATTGGGATAAATGCTCGACTTTTTCATAGTGGAAAATTTTTTAGTCAACTAAACTTGTTTCTTCGTTACTAATTACAATTTTTCCAACAGCACGACCCATTTCACTATAAGCATGAGCTTCTGCTATTTCTGCCAATTTATATGTTCGGTCAATAATTGGTTTAACTAATCCATCTTCAATCAATTCCCGAATGGCAATTAAGTCACGGGGGTTAGGTTGGGCAAGAACTAATTTAGATTTTTTACCAGGCATAAATAAGGTGATAAAAGTAGAAGGTAAATTTTCTACCGTTGGTAGAGTAGAAATATAAATTCCCTCTGACTTCAATACATTTTCACAACTAGAAAAAGTTTCTTTCCCAAGAGCATCAAAAATAATGTCATACTGTTCAAATTCTTTGGTAAAATCAATCTGATTATAATCAATAACGCGATTCGCTCCTAAACTTTCTACTAAGGTAATATTTTTACTACTACAAACACCTATTACTTCAGTTTTCATTGCCTTAGCAATTTGTACTGCAAAAGTTCCAACTCCCCCAGAAGCACCATTAATTAATACTTTTTGTCCTGGTCTAATTTGACCTAAATCAAGTAATGCTTGAAAAGCGGTTAAACCTGCAACTGGAATTGATGCAGCTTGGGAATGAGTGATGTTTTTAGGTTTTAATGCAGCAGTATTTGCAGGTATAGCAATATATTCTGCATAACCACCTCCGACTAATGGATTAATAAATGTATAAATTTCATCTCCAGGTTCAAAGTTTTCTACTTTTTCCCCTACTTCTAATACAACTCCAGATAAGTCACAACCTAAAACAATAGGAAAGTTAAAACCAGATAATAATTGTAGTTGCCCTTGTCTAATTTTCCAGTCAACAGGGTTAACACTGGTAGCTTGAATTTTGACTAATAATTGTTCGGGTTTAATTTGAGGTTTTTCAATTTCTGAATATTCCAAGACATCAATGGAACCATACCGATTAATAGTGACTGCTTTCATGGAATTTTTCTGTTAAATTAAGACTTCTATTAGAATAGCAATAAATTATATCATGTCTGGTTAAATAGTTATAAGTAACAGGAAACAGGGAAGAGGTAACAGGGAAAAACTTAACTGGGAAGAGAGGGGGAAGAGATAATAAACAAGGAAGAGTAAGAGGAAGAGGAAGAGGAAGACTAAGAGGAGAAGGTTTTTGGATAAAAGATAGTTATAAATTTTTCCTGTTGCCTTTTGTCTCCTTTCATAACTAATCTATCTAAACAGAGTTTAATTTAGAAATAAAACAAGCTGTTTTTATTGTAAGAGTTCGGTAAATAAATAGGTAATATCTCAAAATTTTTTTCTGTATTTGAGGAAATTAGTATCATGGTGAGTAAAGTCAACCCTGACTTTACTATTTGGTTAAGTTTCTTTTTATCCAAGACCTAATTTCTGCCTTTAATCATCAAAAAATTATCCGACAAACCATAACTGAAGTAAAAATTCCTACGACATCAGCACATAGAGCAGCAGGCAAAGCATATCTAGTTTTTTTAATCCCAACACTACCAAAATAAACAGCCAATACATAAAAAGTTGTTTCTGTAGAACCCTGCATAGTTGATACTAAATAGGAGAGAAAACTTAATGGTTCATTTGTGACTATTTCCGACATAATACCAAAAGCACCACTGCCAGATAAAGGTCTAATTAATGCCATAGGTAATGCTTCTGCTGGCATTGCAATTAAATTAGTTATCGGGGATAAAATTGCAGCCATAATATCTAGTGCGCCACTAGCTCTAAACATTCCAATTGCTACAAAAATTGCCACCATAAAAGGAATTACTCTGACGGCAACTTCAAATCCTGCTTTTGCTCCTTCAGTCATTGTTTCATAAACTTTAACTCCTCGGAAATAGCCGAAAAGTAGAAAGGAGCAAATTAATATTGGTAATAACCAATTAGACAAACTTTGGAAAAAAGCAAGACTAAAAATATAGGGTATACCTCTGAGGTTTAAGCGATAAATTACTGCACCTAAAAAAGCTCCGATCAAACTAGAAAAAAGTAGTTTACCAATTTTGTTGGGTGGAGTAAGTTTTGATATTTTTTCTTCTCTGTCAAGAGAATCATTTTTATCTAAATATTCTGGAGTAATAGATTGATTTAAACTTGGCATTGGTTGCCGACTTGCAAAAAATTTTGCTGCTACAACAGCTGCAATTGTAGAACAACAAGTGGCAATAATTGTAGGTAAAATAATATCTCCAGGATTAGTAACACCTGCACTTGCTCGAACGGTTATGACACTAATAGGAATTATCGTAACTGAAGAGGTATTTATAGCTAAGAATAAACACATTGCATCTGTGGCAGTTCCTTTTTCTGGATTTAAGTTATCCATTTCTGCCATTGCTTTTAAACCCATCGGTGTCGCAGCATTTCCTAATCCTAAAGCATTAGCAGCTATATTTAAAATAATGGCAGACATAGCAGGATGAGATGATGGTATATCTGGAAAAAGTTTCACCATTACAGGATAAATTAAACTGGCAATTATTTTCATTCCTCCTGCTGTTTCGACTATTTGAATTATGCCTAACCATAATGCCATACTACCAATTAATCCGATAGCTAAAGTAACAGCATTTTTGGCAGCTTCAAATGATGCCTCAGTTATTTCTGTCATCCTACCGTTGTATGCTGCTATGACTGTAGCTGAAATTATCATAAATAGCCAAATACTATTAATAGGTGATGTTTGTGATTGATTCATTTTTAGGGAATAGGGAGTAGTGGAGTAATACACCTAAAATGTTGCAATAGTAGGGGCTGGTTTTAGTGGAAATTTTCATGCTTACCCTAATATTTATATAAACCCGCCTTCATGCAAACAATTAGGTGTTTCTGTCCAGTAGGGAGAAATAAATAATTAATGTATATAGCGCGATAATTTATTAATTATCTGTTAAATGAA